>CAMLPA010000236.1 GCA_946481605.1 uncultured Flavihumibacter sp.
ACCGATTCATAATCAGATGGCATTAAACTGCGCACCTCGATTTTCATTTCGGGATGTTCTGGTAAAATTTGTTGCATAGTGCTGATTTTAGTTGTCCAGTACCGCAGGCTCACCGCTGGTTGTTACCCGCCCGTCGCTTTGCTCGTTAACGAGGTGTATACCAGGTTGGGGAAAATCAAGCATTTCCCTGGTGAGGTTCATGTGTACTGAACGTATTGAATCCTGTTGCAAGATCAATGCCCTGTTGTGTGCCCTCACTTCGGTTGTGCGGTAATACAGACGCACATTAAAAACAGTGAAAGTCAGAATCACAGCCACCACAATGGAAGGGACGATATTTCGAGCGGATACAGGCATTCATTTTAACATATACACAAATATGCCTGCCACTTATTAGCGGTATATTAAAGTGGGATTAAAAACAGATTAAAACGCTTTTTCCAATACGATGAAAAAGGTGGTTCCCTTACCGGGAGCAGATTCCACCATGATTTTTCCTTTGTGCAGGCGGATAATACGGTTCGCCAGAGCGAGTCCAAGTCCGAAGCCTTTTTTATCCTTGGCATTGTCTGCACGGTAAAAAGGTTGGAAGATACCGGCCATTTCTTCAGGCGGAATACCGATACCCTCATCCTGGACTTTAATGGTTACTTTTTCATTGATGAGCAGGTGCACATTGGCCTCTCCGGTATGGGAAAATTTACATGCGTTGGCAACAATGTTGCGGATGGCGCTGTACAACAGGTCCGTGTTGCCATACACCAGGAAGGCTTCTTCTGAATCCGGAAACTCATCGAAATTGAGGTGCACTGTGTAAGAAGGGTGTATTCGTTTAACGTCACCGGCTATGCGAAGCAGGACTTCATCAATGCGCACTTCATTGAGTTCAATGGCGCCGCCTGAACCTGTTTTCGCAATCTCCAATAATCCTTTCGTAAGTTGTCCCATCTGGAACACATCACTGTAAACAGATTCCAGTACATCCTTGTATTCAGGAACGGATCTTTCGTTCTGCAATGCGATTTCGATCTGGCTGGAAATGGCTGTTAATGGCGTGGAAAATTCATGTGATGCATTCGAGATGAAACGCCTTTGAATCTCGAACGATTGTTGCATGCGGTCGAGCAACTGGTTGAAGGTGGCAGCGAGTTGGTTCAGTTCATCCTGCTTCTCTCCTGCCTGTATGCGTTTGGTAAGACTGTGCGAGGAAATATCTTTTACTTCATCTATGATGTTAATGATGGGACGAACCAGCCGGTGCGAAAAATAATATCCTGTGATCAGTGTGATAAAGATTCCACCGAAGAAACTGAACCAAAGTATGCCTTTCAACCGTGCGATGGTGTCTATGCCCTCTTCATCGTAAGCGGCCACTACAATGATGTACCGGTTGAAACGATCAATGTATTGGGTGGAAAGTACATCCCGCTGACCTGCTTTGGAAAAGTATTCTCCATCGATGCGGGCGCGGTCCACCATATCTTTCGTGACCACGATGGAATCGTCCGGATCATCGAACTGGTTGTAGATGGGCTGGTTGAGGTAATTGTAAACGATCACACATTTTCGTTGCAGGGAGAACACCGTATTCTCTTCAATCTTCTTCATCAGTTCCTGATCCTTATCGGTTACTTCGATCAGGTATTTTGCAACGGTCAGGGCGCGGTTCCGGAGCCTGTTCTTGAAATTTTTCTCTCTTGTAAGTTCGGAAGAATAATATATGGCAGAACAGAGTACAGCGAGGATGGCCAGTACAATAACCGTAAACAACAGGGTTATGCGGTATTTGATTTTCATCAGTCGCCGCTTTCCTTTAGGATATAGCCCATACCCACCTGGGTTTTAATCAGTTTCTGTTCATGGTCCTTATCGATTTTTTTGCGCAGAAAATTCACGTACACATCAATCACGTTTGTTCCTGTATCGAAATCTATGTCCCAAACGTTTCTGGCGATGTCGGCCCTTGACACCACGCGGTTTTTGTTGCGTACAAAATATTCGAGCAGTTGAAATTCTTTTGCGGTAAGGGAGACTGTGTTGCCGTTCCTGGTTACTTCTTTGCTGTCGAGGTTCATTTCGAGGTCGGCCACTTTCAGCATGTTACCCGTTGGAATACCGTACTGGGCTCTCTTCAGCAATGCGCGTATGCGCACGAGCAGTTCTTTGAACTCAAATGGTTTCACCACGTAATCATCTGCACCTGCATCGAAGGCCTCAATTTTATCATCGGTGGCACCGAGTGCGGTGAGCATGATAATGGGAATCTGCGCGTTGACGGACCTGATTTCCTGGCAGAGTTCATACCCATTCATACCGGGCAGGTTGATGTCCAGGATCACGAGGTCGTAGGGAGAAGCGGAGAACATCCGTTTGGCGATGAGTCCATCATAAGCGATGTCCACTTCATAATGATTTTCCACCAATCCTTTGTTGAGCGAATCGGCGATTTTTTTTTCATCTTCCACCACCAGAATCCGGATTTCAGTCATACGCGGCGTTGTTAAGTTTCAAAAATACATTTAATATAAAAATCGTTCCCTGGTAATTTGGGTGGGGTTTGGGGTAAAAGAAAAGGCCGCATCGGAGCGATACGGCCTTTTCACTTCGTTTGAAAAGCTTATTAAGCGATTTCAACCTCAGCACCAGCTTCAGTGAGCTTTGCTTTCAGGTCTTCAGCTTCAGCTTTGGTAACACCTTCTTTCAGTGTTTTTGGAGCGCCGTCAACCAGTTCTTTTGCTTCTTTCAGACCAAGACCAGTGAGGTCTTTAACGATCTTCACTACGTTCAGTTTAGAAGCGCCTGCACTTTTCAGGATCACGTCGAACGCTGTTTTTTCAGCGGCTGCTGCTGCGCCACCACCGTCGCCGGCGGCTACTACTACTGCTGCTGCTGCTGGTTCGATACCGTAGTCTGCTTTCAGAACGTCGGCCAGTTCCTGTACTTCTTTTACAGTAAGACCAACGAGTTGTTCGGCTAATGCTTTAACGTCTGCCATTGTTGTCAAATTTTTTCCGCCTTCTCAGTTCATGAACTCCGGCGGAGTGTTTTTAAAAAAATCTAGCCTTTGATTGTGATCCCTCAGGCCTGGGATATTATTTTGGATGTACTCCTTACTCAGCGGTTGCTGCACCTTCAGCCTGCTTTTCGTGGTGGTGCAACAAAGCAGCCAGTACGCGTTTTGCAGGGGATTGAAGCAAGCCAATAACTTCTCCGATGAGTTCGTTTTTGGTCTTGAGTTGTGTCAGCGCTTTCAGTTGTTCGTCGCCGGTGTAAACTTCACCATTGATGAAAGCAGCTTTCAGCACGGGCCTGTCGCCATTGCTTTCCTTACGGAAAGAAGCGAGGATCAGGGCCGGTTCTTTGGGGTTTTCACTGAACATTAGTGCGGTCACGTTGTTCAGGGCTTCATAAACACCGCTGTATTTTTCGCCATCGAGTGATTCGAGGGCTTTTTTGATGAGCGTGTTTTTAGCCACCTTCATTTCCACGTTCTTATCGAAGCAGTGGCGACGAAGGGTGCTCACCTGCGCAACGGTGAGGCTTTCTGTATCAGTGATGTAGAAGTTGTTGTATTGAGAGAACTTGCCTTTCAACAGTTCAATCACTTCTTGTTTCTGGTCTTTGTTCATAACTCTTTTTTTAAAGTGTTTTCAGATTCCCGAAGGATTAGTTCAGGAAGTTTTTGGTATCAACCGTGATGCCTGGGCTCATGGTGCTGGCCATGCTCACACCTTTCAGGTAAGTACCTTTTGCGGTGGATGGTTTCAGCTTGATGATGGCATTGATCAGTTCGGTACTGTTTTCCTGGATCTTCTGCACATCGAAAGATACGCGTCCGATAGAGGCGTGGATGATACCTGCTTTATCCACTTTAAAGGTAATCTTACCGCCTTTCACCTCGTTCACGGCAGCCGCCACATCGTTGGTAACGGTACCTGTTTTAGGGTTGGGCATCAGGTTACGGGGGCCGAGGATTTTACCCAGTTTACCGATCTTAGGCATTACGGACGGGGTAGCGATGATTACATCGATATCTGTCCAGCCTGCTTCGATTTTCTGAATGAATTCATCCAGACCAACATGGTCAGCGCCAGCTTTGGTAGCATCGGCTTCTTTGTCGGGTGTACAAAGTACGAGCACGCGCTTTGTTTTACCTGTACCATGGGGCAGGGTTACTGAACCGCGGATGGCCTGATCGGCTTTTTTGGGATCAACGCCCAGACGAACGTGAATGTCTACGGAAGCATCGAACTTAGTGGTGTTCACCTCTTTTACGAGGGTAGCAGCTTCCTTCAGGGAGTACACTTTATTTTTGTCGACTTTACTGTCGGCTACTTTTCTTTTTTTGGTGGTTGCCATTTCTTAGAATTTTTTCGGTGAACCAATTAGTTTTCCCAGGGAGCCTGGCCATCAACGGTGATACCCATGCTTCTTGCCGTACCAGCCACCATACGCATGGCGCTTTCCACGGTGAAGCAGTTCAGATCGGGCATCTTGTCTTTTGCAATAGCTTCAACCTGGGCCCAGGTTACCTTACCCACCTTGTTACGGTTAGGCTCTTTGGAACCACTTTGAATTTTAGCCGCTTCCAGCAACTGAACGGGAGCCGGAGGAGTTTTGATAACAAACTCGAAAGATTTGTCGGAGAAAACAGTGATGAGTACTGGAAGAACCTTACCCATTTTATCCTGGGTGCGCGCATTGAACTGCTTGCAGAACTCCATGATGTTGATTCCTTTGGAACCGAGGGCTGGTCCGATGGGAGGTGCAGGGTTGGCCTGTCCTCCTTTACACTGCAACTTAACGTAGCCTGTAATTTCTTTTGCCATTTTTGAGATTTTTTGGTGTTAACGTATTGCCCGGAGGCCATACTCCCAATCGCATTCGTCGAAAGAACTTAGTTTTTGGGGATGCGAAGGTACGATTTTATTCCTGTTTTCAAATATTTTTTAATAAACAGCGTCTGGCGAAGGTACACGATTACATACATTGGAAATGAAGTAATTAGAAAATTTTCCACAGCTTTATAAATGAGGAAAGAAAATTTTCCTGTGTAATTTTTTCTCCCTAACTTTTCAAATTAAATAAATATTCCACTTCCTAACTCATTAAAATTCTATCACAATGGCGAAAGCGAAAGCAAAACCAGCCAAGAAGGCTGCGCCCAAAAAGGCAGTAAAAAAGGCCGCACCCAAGAAAGCAGCGGCAAAAAAAGCGGCTCCTAAAAAAGCAGTAAAGAAAGCAGCACCTAAGAAGGTTGCTAAAAAAGTTGCCCCCAAAAAAGCTGTGAAAAAGGCGGTACCAAAGAAAGCAGCGAAAAAGGCAGCTCCGAAAAAAGTGGCCAAAAAAGCGGCGCCTAAAAAGGCTGTTAAGAAAACCACTGCGGTGAAAAAAGCCGTAAAAAAGGCAGCGCCCAAAAAAGCAGCACCGAAAAAAGTAGCGAAAAAGGCTGCGCCAAAGAAAGCGGTAGCGCCTAAGAAGGCTGCACCGAAAAAAGCAGCAGCAAAAAAAGCAGCGGCTCCCAAGAAGGCAGCGGTGAAAAAAGCGATGCCTAAAAAGGCAGCGCCAAAACCAAAGGCTAAAAAAGCCCCCGCTCCTGTTGAAGAGCAAACACCTGTAATGCCTGTTGAAGCGCCTGCAGCAGAACCTGCTCCGGCACCAGCGCCAGCAACAAACGACGATATAACGCCTACCACCCTGTTTGAATAGAACGGGTGTTCATAACAAAACAAAAGCCCCGCCAAA
>CAMLPA010000237.1 GCA_946481605.1 uncultured Flavihumibacter sp.
GAAGGAACGAGGGAAACAATTTTTTGGGGAGGAGCGGGAATTGAAACGGTTCTTCCCAATTGGTCGGTAGTGATTTCCATAAAGGGCTAAAGGTACATTTTCCTTCCCTTTTACCTCCAGCTAAAAATACATTTAGCTGGAGGGTATTGGATTTCATAAAGTTCTCTACAGGACAGATCTGGTTTTCCTTTCGGATGGATTTTGGACGGTTTTCATCAGGATCATCGGATCAGATGGACTTGGACATTTTGGACTTTCGGTTTTCATATTTAGCAGGTCTTTAAAGGACCCGGATATTGGACAAAATAAGAAGCTGACTGATATTGGATTTTGTCGCTGGTTTTTCAAGGATCTGGAACTCTTTCAGGACGGTTTCTTAATCGGATAATTGGATTTAGTGATCTTGGTTTTTTTGGATATTGGATACCAATTGTTATCAATCAACTTCTGGATCAAAAGTATAAACGGGGTAAAACTTGCACAAGAGGAGATATGCTGGATTTTAACGTTTCAGAAAATACGGTGGGGGTAGTAAATTTACTACACCGCATATTGTTTGATTATTAATGAATTGTGAACGGTAAGGGTAAAGGTCTGAAAAACTGAATTGTTAAAGCGGGGGTTGCCGATGCAGTTTTCAAAAAGCGTGCCTGAATTGGGGGAGTAGTGGTATAAGTTACCGGGAAGGACTCCTTTCACTTTGCCTCCTGCTGAATTGCGGTCAGCAGGAGGGTATTGGATTAATGGCTAAGATCTAATAGATAATGGATAATAGATTTTTCCAGGACGATTTTAAGTTCCGGTTTTTACGAAGGATGGATTGGATACAACAAGGTTTGAAACGGTTCAGGTTTCGTTCTAAGGATTGGATGCGGTTCTCCAGGAATTGGCGGCTATTTCAGGTGGATATTGGAAAAAAGGAAGAAGCTGATTGATATTGGATTTTGCTTCGGTTTTTTTGTAGGAATTGGAAATACTTTTTGGACGGTCTTCTTGGATTTCTTGGATATTGGTTGGTTCTATCAACCGGATATTGGATTTGAGCAACTCTATCAATCAACTTCCGATACAAAAGTACAACGCCACCATTCCCTGTACAAGCGCATTATTGCCCTATTTATTTTCTTCAGTATTTCCCCTCTGTTTCGGAGATTCGACATTTTACTTGTGTTGAATTACGATTCAAAATATCGTATATCTACTATTTTTTACTATGAATCATGTGATAAACTAAGTGGAACCTCTTAAAAACAAGCGATCCCGCAACGGATTAAGGTTGAGATTAATCTGTTGCGGGATTTTCCACATCCGTGATTTCACGGATAAGCTGGCATGTAATTTATACTAGAGGAATCCTTTTTCTTTCATCCACGTATCGTTGTAAATTTTCCCCACATAACGGCTGCCATGGTCGTGGAAGATCACAACGGGTAAACTATCCTTGCTCAGCAGGTTGGATAACTGCATCAGTCCCTGCAAAGCCGTACCGGCACTGTATCCTGCGAAAATGCCTTCTTCCAGTGCGATTCTCCTGGCCATTATGGCGCCTTCTTTATCGGTTACTTTTTCAAAACGGTTCACTACACTCATATCGTAGTTCTTCGGCACAAAGTCTTCGCCAATGCCTTCAGATATATAAGGATGTACCTGGCTCATGTCCACTTCCCCGGTCTCAAAATAGTGCGCGAGCAGCGAGCCATAAGGGTCAATGGCCCAAACCTGGATTTCCGGGTTCATCTTTTTAAGGTACTGCGCAGTACCGGTGATCGTGCCGCCGGTGCCCGTAGCCACAATAAGGTGCGTTACCTTACCGTCGGTTTGTTCCCAGATTTCAGGACCGGTCGTTTCAAAATGCGCCTGGCGGTTGGCGAAGTTGTCGTATTGGTTACAATGAAATGAATTGGGGGTTTCCGCCGCCAGCTTGCGGGCAACTGAATAGTAGGAGCGCGGATCTTCAGGTTCCACATCGGTTGGACAAACAATCACTTCAGCGCCTACGGCCCGGAGGATATCCAGTTTTTCTTTGGACTGCTTATCGGTGGTGGTGAAAATACACTTGTACCCCTTCACTACCGCGGCCAGTGCAAGGCCCATACCGGTATTGCCGGAAGTGCATTCTATAATGGTACCACCAGGTTTCAGCTTACCTTCTTTTTCGGCCACTTCCACCATTTTCAGTGCCATCCGGTCTTTAATGGAATTACCGGGATTAAAGTATTCCACCTTCGCCAGCACAGGGCAGGGAAGGTTTTTGGTAATACTGTTCAACCTTACCAGCGGCGTGTTTCCGATGGTTTCTAAGATGTTGTTTTTGATGTCCATTGGCAGGTGTTTCCGTTCCGGGGAACTATTTGTGTAAAGTTTTCAAAGCCTGTTGTACCATGGGATCTGTGGCGTTACTCAGTTCAAAATAGCCTTCATTCCGCCAGATTTGTCTGGCGAGCAAATTCCTTGTTCTGCGTTCCAGTTCGTTCTGCTGAACGGTATTTAGGGATGGAACCTGGATCGAATCTTTCCTGGCAAATTCAACCAGGAACGGAAGGAGGGACTTGTTATTGAGGTAACCAGCCAGGTCTGAAGGACCTTTCAGCGCATCCAGTTCTTTTTTGTTGGAAAGGTAATAGTTATACACAAAGTTGGAAATCGTGTTTTTTACATACAACTCACTTAATACCGGCGCGTAGAGTGAAGTATCAATCGGGACTACCACATCCGGCGTGATGCCACCACCGCCGTACAGTTTTTTGCCCGCTTTGGTATTGTATGTTTTCCCGTTCACTGCGTAAGCGGTATCGGCGCGGAGAATTTCTCCATTGTGAAAGCGCTCGCTTACTTCTTCCTGGTAAATCTTCACGCCTTTGTCGTAGGGTTTTTGGATACTTCTTCCGAGGGGTGTATAATACCTGGCCACGGTGATTCTTAAGGCTGAACCATCGCCCAATTGGTATTGTTCCTGGACCAACCCTTTTCCAAAGCTTCTTCTGCCAACAATAGTGGCGCGGTCCCAATCCTGCAACGCGCCTGCAAGCACTTCACTTGCAGAGGCGGAGCTTTCGTCCATCAGCAGTACCAGGTCTCCTTTTTCGAAAAGTCCCATTCTTCGGGCCCGGTAATCCTGGCGGGGCACTTTGTTCCCTTCTGTATAAACGATGAGTTTGTTGTCATCCAGGAACTCATCGGCCATATCAATGGCTTCGTTCAACAATCCGCCGCCGTTACTGCGGAGATCGAGAATGAGTTTCTTCATGCCTTGTGCCTGAAGTTTCTCCAACGACTGCATGAATTCTTCATAAGTAGTCTCTGAAAACTTGCTAATGCGGATGAACCCCGTTCCCGGTTCTATCATATATGCGGCGTCAAGCGCGGGAAGGGGAATGCGGCCACGGGTTACGGTAACCTTAATTTCTTTGCCTCCCCTGATAATACCGAGTTCCACTTTACTATTACGGGGACCACGGAGCAATACGCGGATATCTTCAGATTGTATATTTGGTTTGGTAAGTGGCTTACCATCTGCGCTGATGAGTTTATCGCCAGCCTGAAGTCCTGCTTTATCAGATGGCCCGCCTTTCAATACATTCACCACATTCACGGTATCACTGAATACCTGGAATTCTACACCAATCCCATCAAAGTTGCCCATCAGGTCGGCGTTCGTGTTTTTTAGATCGGAAGCAGGGATAAAAACAGAATGGGGATCGAGGTGCATCAGCATTTCGCGGATCGCATCATCGCCCAGTGTATCGGTATTGATAGGGTCCACGTATTTCAAACGGACCAGGTCAAGCACCTCCTGTAGTGGCGATTTTTTTTCCATTCTGAAAAAACTTCCTGCCGTATTCGTATTCTCCCGTAACCTGTATCCCAGGTACATGCCTGCCACCATCACCAATGCAAACAAAGCGGGCAACCATACCTGTAGTTTTCTATTGTTCATTTTCTGCGCTTTCGGTAACTTGACTTAATATTGGTGCGAATTTCACTATTTAATTTTATATAATCATGCCACCTGTAAAATTGATCGCCGATAGCGGGGCTACGAAAACAGAATGGTGTTTGCTAAAGAATGGCAGGAAAAAGACCGTACTTACCGGCGGTATCAGTCCATACCTGATGGATGTGGAAACAATATCCGCGCTTTTGATGAAGGAACTATGGCCTTCGGTGAAGCAGGCTGAAGTGGAAGAAATCTACTATTATGGAACCGGTTGCGGAAATCCAGAAAATGCCAAAAAGGTGCAAAAGGCGCTGAAAAATATTTTCAAAGGAGCGAAAACAACCGTAGATACTGATATGATGGCCGCCGCCCGTGCTTTGTGCGGCAATGAAAAAGGCATTGCCTGCATATTGGGAACGGGTTCCAATTCCTGTTACTTCAACGGGAAAAAGATCGTGAAGAATAACCCGGCCCTGGGCTTTATATTGGGAGATGAGGGGAGTGGCGCTTACCTCGGGAAAAAAGTGATTCAGTATTATTTGTACAAAACATTCGATGCGCAATTGCACGAAGCATTTGAACTGCGTTTCAATACCACGCACCACGAAATCCTGGATCGCGTGTACAAACAGCCTTTGCCCAATAAATACCTCGCTTCATTCACGGCTTTTCTGGCCGAGAACCGCGGGCATTATATGATTGAAAATATTATTGAAGACGGGCTGGGCGATTTTATTTTCCAGCATTTGTACAAATACAGGGAGTCCTGGTTGTATCCCATTCATTTTGTTGGTGGCGTGGCGTATGGTTTTAAAGATGTTTTGAAGGAACTTTGTGATAGTTACGAGCTGGAGCTGGGCCGGGTACTGCAGAAACCCATGGATGGCCTGGTTAAATTCCACCAGTAACCTGGATTATGCATGATATTGAACCTTTTTACAACTGGAGGCATTTGTACACCAGCGAAGATGATCCCAGGTCCCCATTCTATGGCCGGGAATACAGTGAGTTTGTGTTTACCCAAACCGTTTACAACTATTATATCCATCCGCAATGGGATGAGTTCGGCGCCTACAATCTTTATATGAAGCTGCTGTTCGTGGATTATGAATCAGGTTTCGCGGTAATCGAACTGATCGGGGAATGGAACGATGCCGTAGAGAACGATGTGATGACGCTGAAGCGCGAAGTAACAGATAAGCTGGAAACCGAAGGCATCTTCAAATTCATTCTTATTGCAGAAAATGTACTCAACTTCCATAGCAGCGACAGTGAATATTATGAAGAATGGTACGAAGAAGTTTCTGAAGAAGAAGGCTGGGTAGTGATCCTGAATATGCCCGAGCAAACGCAGTACGATTTTAAAAGGGCCCGCCTCACACGATATGTTGAATTGATGGAACAGCCCAACTGGCGTACGTTTCAGCCAAATTATCTTTTCTCGCTTATCGATCAGCAAATCGGGAACAGGCTTACATAAATGGAAAAACAAACAACCGTTTGTTTTTGTCTTTTTTCTGAAAATTCCAAAAAATATTTTGCGCCTTCGTATTAGTTCATAACTTTGGTGGTATAATAAAGCAACGATCAGAATGAACCTGAGCAAAGCGTTTACCGGATTTTATTTTTACTTCTACTTTTTTACAAGTGGACCGGGACCGCTTTATGTAAGGTGAATCGAATAAAAATACCAAACGTAAAAAGTCCCGGCCAACCGCCGGGACTTTTTGTTTTAATACCATTATGCAGAACAGAGTATCCATACAAGGTTATGAAGGAAGTTTCCACCAGGAAGCCGC
>CAMLPA010000238.1 GCA_946481605.1 uncultured Flavihumibacter sp.
AAGGAATACCACTTTGCGCGAGCACTACGGCATTGTCGCCAATCTCCAATGTTTTGCTTACGCCCACCTGTCCCCATAAAATAACGCCATTCCCGATGGTTGCCGCTCCCGCGATGCCTACCTGTGCGGCGAACAAACAATTCTCTCCTACCACAGTGTCGTGGCCAATGTGCACCTGGTTGTCGATCTTGGTGCCGCGGCCAATAAAAGTATCATGTGTAACACCCCGGTCGATGGTGCAGCCTGCGCCAATTTCCACGAAGTCGGCGATTACAACGCGTCCGCAACTTTCCATGCGGCGGTACCATACTTCGCGGTCTTTTTTGGTGTTGTAGTAAAAAGCATCGGACCCGATTACCGTACCGGATTGTACCACCACGTTATCGCCGAGCACACAATAGTCGCGGATCACCACTCCGGGGTGCAATACGCAATTTTTTCCGATCACTACATGGTGCCCGAGGAACACTCCGGGATAAACAATGGAACCTTCACCCACCACTGCGGTATCGCTGATGGAAGATGCCTGCGGCACATAGGGACGGAAGTGTTGAACGATCTTCAGATACGCTTCAAAAGGTTGTTCAACGATCAGCAATGATTTGCCTTCGGGAACATCGGTGCGCTGGTTGATGATGATATGTGAAGCGGGTGATTGAATGCATTTTTCATAGTACTTCGGATGGTCCACAAATACAAGATCACCTTCTTCTACTTTGTGGATCTCGTTGATACCGGAAGCCATTCCGTTTGTATTACCGATCAGTTCCGCGCCGAGAAATTCAGCGAGCCATTGAACGGAAACGGGTGCAGGAAATTTCATGGTGATGATTTAGTTGAAGCATCAAAAGTAAAAACTTGTTTCCATTTCCAATTTCATGCTTCCATTTTCCACATACATATAAAAAATGTGAATAAAATTTTTGATGTTTTTGTTCTACTATGAAAAAAATATTTTTAATATTGTGTCGGGAATGAAAGTTCCCGGTACTTACTAACCCATCTTGATAATAAAGCCTGGTTTTTTAACCGGGCTTTTTTCATGCCCTCCACTTCAAACACGTATCTTCGCAAAGCCTTTATTCATCAATGTTTCAAGCCATTCATTCTTAACGCGCACTGTTCTTCCATGCAAAGCAACCACCGTTATTTTATCGTTTACAAGCCGTTCCAGGTATTAACGCAGTTTACTGCCGCTGATGGAAAACTATGTCTGAAAGATCATTTCCAGGTGCCGAAAGATGTTTATCCGGTAGGAAGACTGGATTATGATAGTGAAGGTTTACTTATCCTCACCAACGATGCTTCGCTCAACGAAAGATTACTGCATCCGAAGCACCGGCATGAACGTACCTATTACGTGCAGGTAGAAGGTAATTTTACGGAAGAAGCGAAGCGGCAACTGGAAAAAGGTGTTTCCATTTCAATCAATGGAAAGCCACACCAAACACTTCCTGCGCAGGTAAAGTTATTCGATGCGCCACCATCCCTTCCTGAACGCAATCCTCCGATCCGTTTCAGAAAAAATGTTCCTGATAGCTGGATCGCCATCACACTCAAAGAAGGAAAGAACAGGCAGGTGAGAAAGATGACCGCCGCTGTTGGTTTCCCCACTTTAAGACTGGTGCGGTTCAGTATCGGAAAGCTTACGTTAGATAACATGCAGCCCGGGGAACTGGTGGAGATGAACCCGAAGGAATTGTATGATCTGTTGTTTGAAGGGAAGGCCGGTAAAAGAAAATAAACTACTTTACAGCGAAAATTACGAGAACTATGCTCAAATCTATGACAGGCTTCGGAAGGGCGGAGCAATCCGTGGGAGATAAAACATTCCTGGTCGACATCAAATCACTGAACGGAAAACAATTCGATGTTCAGCTTAAAATGCCCGCCTTCCTGAAACCCTTCGAATTTGAGATACGGAACGTGCTCTCCACCCGGCTCGGCAGGGGCAGCATCGATTGCACCATCAGCCTGAAACAAACCGGCAGCGCAAAGCCCGTTACCATCAATACCGACCTCGCCAAAGCGTATTACCAGCCCGTGGCCGCTTTGTGTGCAGAACTGAACCTCGATCCTTCCAATATCCTCAGTACACTGCTGAAGTTGCCCGAAGTGATCACGCCCACAGGCGATACGCTTACGCCCGATGAATGGGAAAGCTTCCGCAACATCATCATCTCCGCTATCGACGACCTGAACAACCATCGCCTGGAAGAAGGTAAATCATTGGAAGAAGACCTGCGCCTGCGCATCTCTAATATTGAAAAGCAACAACAGGAAGTAATATTGCTGGAACCCCGCCGCCAGACCAGAATCCGCGAAGGACTGGTGAAGCTGCTCGAAGACCAGGTGGGCAAGGAGAACTACGACCAGAACCGCCTGGAGCAGGAACTGATCTTCTACATCGAAAAGATCGACATCAGCGAAGAGAATGTACGGCTCCGCAACCACTGCGATTACTTCAAACAAATCCTGGATGAGCCCGAAGAATCCAAAGGGAAGAAACTCTCCTTCATCCTCCAGGAAATTGGTCGTGAAATCAATACCACCGGTTCCAAAGCTTACGATTCTTCCATCCAGAAATGTGTGGTGATGATGAAGGATGAACTCGAGAAAGCCAAGGAACAAGTGTTGAACGTTTTATAATACCTTTACGAAAAGCGCATCCCTTGAAACGTTTTTTACCCATAACCTTCCTGATGGCAGTCGTTTTTTCCGCCTGCACCACCATCGGCGCCTACGAGAACAATGTGGCCATTCCTGATCACAAATGGAGCAGTTCGTTCAAACCCGAACTGAACTTTGACATTTCGGATACCGCCGCGTTCTACAATGTATTCATCGTGGTAAGGCATATAAACGCCTACGAGTTCAACAACCTCTGGATCGAACTCCAAAGGAACAATGGTGCCGATAGTCTGCCCCCGCAACGCCTTAACCTTACCCTCGCCGATAACGAAGGGTGGAACGGCTCCGGTATGGACGATATCTTCGAACACCGTCTGCCCATTACGCCCGAAGGCGGTATTAAACTGAAAGCTGGGAACCACCGCTTCAGGATCGGACATATTATGCGGAAAGATCCATTGCCTTACATCATGAACATTGGTGTGCGCATTGAAAAAGTAACGCCATAAGCCAATAACATGCTTACCGATCACAACAGGAAAAAATTGCGCACCATCACAAGGGTGTACTGGTTCCTGCTGATCTATATCATTACCGCGCTGGTATGGTGGTTCATTTCCCTGATGCTGCAAACCGCTGAAATGCGCCGCTTCCAGGTCACACAACTGAACGCGACCATCGACAGTACGGCCGTTCCCGAAATATACCGGCGCGAACTGGCGCAGATTCATTCACTCGAACGGCGCAGCCGGGCCAAATACATTGGTGAGGGGGTTACCTTTCTGGGCATCATCATCCTCGGTTCAGGGTTCGTGTACAGGGCCATGCGCCGCCAGATCAGGTTCCAGCAGCAGCAGCAACATTTTATGATGGCCGTTACCCATGAACTGAAAACACCGATCGCCATTACAAGGCTGAACCTGGAAACGATGATCAAGCACCGGCTGGATGAGCAGAAACAACAGAAGCTGCTCCAGAACACACTCCAGGAAAACGAAAGACTGAACACGTTGACCAATAACATTCTTATATCGTCTCAACTGGAAGGGGGCGGCTACCGCTTCAGCAGGGAACAGGTGCCTTTCTCCGAACTGCTCGCGCATACCATGAAAGAATTCGCGAACAGGTTCCAGGGCCGGCAATTCAGTACCGATATCGCCCCGGATTGTATCCTTCATGGCGATTCCATGCTGTTGCAGTTGCTGATCTCCAACCTCGTGGAGAACGCGGTAAAATACTCCCCCAAAACATCGGTGGTTGAGGTACAACTGGAACGGGTAAAAAACGGGTGGAACTTCTCCGTGAAAGATGAAGGCGTGGGCATAGCCGAAGAAGAGAAGGATAAGGTATTTGAGAAATTCTACCGGGTGGGCAACGAGAATACGCGCACTACGAAAGGCACTGGCCTCGGGCTTTTCCTTTGCAGAAAGATCGCTGCCGACCACAGGGCCACGATATCCATTACCGCCAATCAACCGGCAGGCAGTATATTTACGGTGAACTTTCAAGTGTAAAAACATGGCACGTCCCAATTATAAAGCATCGGTATTGTTGGTGGAAGATGAAGAACACCTGCACGAAACACTCCGCCTTAACCTCGAACTGGAAGGCTATGAAGTTACTTCTGCCTACGATGGGTCGCAGGCCATGAAGTCGATCCAGCAGGAATATTTCGATGTGATCGTGCTCGATATTATGCTGCCCGAAATGGATGGGATAAGTGTTACAGAAAGTGTGCGCTTGCAGAACAACGACGTGCCCATCCTCATCCTCAGTGCAAAGAACACCCCCGCCGATAAAATCACCGGGTTGAAGAAAGGTGCCGACGACTATCTCACCAAGCCTTTCAACCTCGAAGAACTGCTCCTCCGCGTAGACAAACTCATCAGCAAGAACAAACGCATCCAGGACCGCGAAACAGTAGGGGATATCTATTCTTTCGGTTCCAACAAAGTAGACTTCAAGGCCCAGGAAGCCACCATCAAAGATGGTTCCGTGATCTCACTCAGCAAGAAGGAAGCCATGCTCCTCAAACTACTCGTGGAAAACAAAAACGAAGTGGTGACCCGTGAAAAAATCCTCCAAACGGTTTGGGGTTATAACGTGTACCCCACCACCCGCACCATCGATAATTTCATTCTTAACTTCAGGAAGTATTTCGAAGAAGATACCCGCAACCCCCGCTATTTCCACTCCGTAAGAGGTGTGGGTTATAAGTACACCGAATAGCAAACAAATCAGGGGCTTCAACAAAACAAACAGGCCTTAAAGTACAGCGTCTCTTTGCGTCCCTAAACCCTTGCGTTGCGAGACACGAAGCAATCGCGTGAAAAAACTAAAACAAAACAAACAAGCCCCGAAAAACCTCATCACTTGGCGCCTGCGAGGTATGAAGCAGTGCGCCTTTGCGAGATACAATCAATGCGAGCAACTACAGCTTCTCCGACAACACCCTTACCAACTCCTTTGAATTCGCCAACATCAACCGCATATCCGATGCCGAATGTACAGGCGTATACAGCGCCATCTCGCAATCACTCAGAATGCCCGTGGCGGTAGCGGTTTCTTCCGCGCCCACACCTGCAGCCGTAAGCTTTTGTACCAGTGTCCTTTTGTTGCGTTCACTACCTGTAAGCGATAACTTTTGAGAGAAGAACTGCCATACCTGATTGCCCATGGCCTGGTAAAAACCTTTGCTATCGCCAGCGAGAATCATTTCTTCCAATGGATTCCAGTTCACGGGAATATCTTCTTTCACCGGAATAGTTGCAACGGGTTCCTGAACCACTACAGGCGCGGGTTCTGTAACAACGGGAGCAACGGTTGGTTTTTTAACCTGTACCACCTTTGTGGCTTTTCTTTTATTGTTCCAGGCGAAATAACCCAGCACCAGCACCAGCAGAAGTGCGGTACCCATCAGCAGTTTGATGATGGTGCTGCTGTCTATGGTGCTTTCTGTAGGGGCATTGCTGACCGCTTTTTTTCCGTAATCTGCTCCCATGGCTACATCCAGACTTAGCGCAGCGGTTTCAGCCGTTACATACTTTTTGCTTTTGGGATCGAAGTAAGCGAATTGAACGGGCGGTATGGTAAA
>CAMLPA010000239.1 GCA_946481605.1 uncultured Flavihumibacter sp.
CGCGGTGTACTGTTCCTTAATGGGCGTTGGCTTGCCCACTTTGATGAGTTTGAGTTCATTTTGAAAGTCTTGGTCGCTGCGCGATAATCCGAGGTCGATGGCGGGGATAGCTTCGGTGGTGCGGCCATTGTGCGCATAAGAAAGTTTCAGTTGCCACTTTCCGGCAGTGCCGTTGTTCAGACTGATCAATTCGGCCTTTGCTTTCTGATTGGGGGAAACGATGCTTGTTTGCTGGGCATGCGCCGCAGTAAAAATAATAAAGATTAAAAAGGTACTGAGAAAAAAACGCTGCATGTTTTAGTGTTTGTAGAAAGGTAAATTAATTGCCGGCGATTTTCAGCGGTATCATCTTTAAGTTTTTTTCATTTGAACTGTTGCCGTACCAAATTTCGTAAGCGCCTGCTGTTACCTTCATTTCAAAACTGTTTTCATCATAAAACTCAAAAGATTGGTAAGGTAATTTTATTTCCGCCTGCACTTGTTTACCGGGCGCTACTTCCACTCTTTTGAAACCTTTCAATGTCCTGACCGGACCATTGGCATCGCCGGATTTTTTTACATATACCTGGACAATCTCGGTGCCTTTTCTTTTTCCGGTATTTTCAACGGGGATGGTGATGGTCAGTTCCTGGTCCTTGTTTAAAGTGCCTGTACTAAGTTGTGCCGTTTTGATGTTGAAGGAAGTATAGCTAAGTCCATGTCCGAAAGGAAAGAGTGGGGCGCTTTGCAGATAGCGGTAAGTCCTTCCCTTCATGGTGTAATCTTCAAAATCGCCAAACTGGGTGGTATCCTTGTAAAAAGTGATGGGTAACTTTCCCGAAGGATTATAGTCTCCAAAAAGCACTTCGGCTACGGCCTGTCCGCCGGATTCACCGCCATACCAGGCTTGTAATATAGCATCGCAGGTTTCGGTTTCAGGTACCATGCCTATAGCTGATCCGGAGCAGTTGACGAATACTACTTTTTTGCCGGCATCGTGTAATGCTTTCAGGCAGTTGCGCTGCACTTCGGGCAGTTGAATATCGGTGCGGTCGCCATCGCGGAACCCTGGGTAGGAAACGGGCATTTCTTCGCCTTCAAGCAGGGTGGAGAGTCCGCCAACGAATACCACGGTTTCAATGCCTTTCAACTTAGCGAGGAGTCCGGTGAAATCAACGTCTACTTCTTTTCCGAAATCGAATTCGATGTTGGCCTGCCAGTTGTTGAGTTGCGCGTACCTGATTTCAATTTTGTAGCGTTTTCCTTTTTCAACGGGGAATGGAATCCGCGAGGGAAGTGTACGCCAGTTGTTGTATTTCCTGATGGAAGAATCGTTCACAAATAGTTCAAAATAACCCGTGGCGCCACATTTAAAAACGATCTCTTCCGTTGCAGGCGCAAGGAATTCCGTTTCGTATAATGCGGAGAATTTTTCCAGGGCTACGCCCGAAGCGAATTCATGTTGGCCAGCCGTTGTTAATTTCAGCGGATTCACGATTTGCGTGGTGGTTACGGGTGTTCCCGTTCTTTCCCGGTTGTTCCAGTAGGTGGCTTTAAAACCTTTTTGTTGGCCTGATGAAATGTGGGAAAAATAGCTTTGGGTGACTTTGTTTTCCACCAGGTCGCAGGCTTTGTCGTAGAACAATTTCCCGGCAGGTACTTTGGAGCGGATGCCTTCCAGTATGCTGATGGTGCGGATGGGCGTACCATTGTAATTGCCCCAGAGCATTGGTTCGTTCGCCGCGTTGGGACCTATCACAGCTATTTTGCTGTTTTTAGTGAGAGGCAATGTATTGTTCCGGTTCTGTAACAATGTCATCGACTGCCGTGCCATTTCCAGCGCCAGCGTACGGTGCGCATTGTTGTTGAGGACTGATTTCGGTGTTTGCGCCCAGGGGACGAGTGTGTCATCGTCCATGTCGCCCAGTTCAAACCGGCCTATCAATACCTTCAGCAATCTGGCGTTTACATCTTTTTCTTTTACGAGGCCACGGGCCACGGCTTCCGGCAGATTTTTGTAGGCATAACCTTCCCATACGCATTCCACATCGGTGCCGGACAGTACGCCTTTGGCAGCGGCGTGCAATGGGTCGGAAGATGTTTTGTGGCTGGAATAAAAGTCGGTGATGGCGCCGCAATCGGATACTACAATGTGTTTAAAGCCCCAGTCTTCACGCAGGATAGTTTGCAGCAGCCTGGTGTTGGCGCAACAGGGTTCATCGTCCAGGCGCTGGTAGGCGCACATTACCTGGCGCACGTCGGCGTCTTTCACCAATGCTTTGAAGGCGGGGAGATAGGTTTCCCAGAGGTCGCGGTTGCTTACATTGTTCAGGTTAAGAGTATGCCTGCTCCATTCCGGGCCGGAATGCACTGCGTAGTGTTTGGCGCAGGCGAGCAGTTTGCGGTACTTCGCATCATCAGGGCCCTGTAATCCTTTCACAACGGAGATGCCCATTTTCGTGGTGAGGAAAGGGTCTTCCCCGTAGGTTTCCTGTCCTCTTCCCCAGCGTGGATCGCGGAAGATGTTCACGTTGGGCGTCCATACGGACAGGCTCAGGAAGCGTTTGTTCTCTTTGCCCTGGCGCAGTGCATCGTGGTATTTGGCGCGTGCTTCGTCGGAAACGGCGTTGAAGATGTCGAATACCAGTGCGTCGTTGAAAGAGGCCGCCATACCGATGGGTTCTGGAAATACGGTTACACTGTCGTTGTTCGCGAAACCGTGCAGCGCTTCGCTCCACCAGTTGAATTTTCTGATGCCCAGCCTCGGGATCGCGGGGGATTGGTCGAAGAGCAAAGATGCTTTTTCTTCCAGCGTGAGCCTGGAGATCAGGTCCTTAGCCCTGGTTTCAAAATCGAGGTTGGGGTTCTTGTAAGGAAGTTGCGCGAACAGCGCATTTACCGCAAACAAGAAAACAACAGGTAACAATATGCGCTTTGTGGGAACGTATTTCATTTGTCAGAATTGATCGGAACGGTTTCAGAACTTATTTGAAGGCTTCCTGCAACGAGTTAGCGAGGAACAGGCGGCAGTTCATCCAGGTATGTCCGCCGGGAACGATATGCGTTTTGAGCTTTATGTTCTTTTTTTCAAACATGGCGATGTTTTCTTTTACACTATTGTAAAGGAAGTCTTCGGTGCCCACGCTGATGGTGAACAATTTCAGTTGTTGGTTGATTTTGGCTGCATCAGGCGACCAGTTGGAGAAGTTGCGTTGGAATTCTTCCGTAGCGGTGTAAGGCGCGTAGGAAAAAACATAAGCGAACTTGTCCGTGTTGGTAAATCCTATATTTAATGTTTGTCCGCCACCTACGGAGAAGCCCGCGATGGCGCGGTTGGTACTGCCGGGCAATACGTTGTAATTCGATTCTATAAAAGGCAGCAAATCACTCACGACATCCTTCGTGAAATCAGGCATTGGTTTGGGCCGGACATTGCCGTAAGGCATCACGATGATCATGGGTTTGGCCTTTCCCTGCGCAATGAGGTTGTCGGCAATCAGGTTGGCCCGGCCCACTTTTGTCCAGGTTTCTTCCGTGTCGGAGCCGCCATGCACCAGGTACAATACGGGGTATTTAGTGGCCGATTGCGGATTGTAGCCTGGCGGCGTATATACCAATGCCTGTCGGGTGGTGCCCAGTGTTTTTGAGGTGTACAGCCGGTAACTTATTTTGCCGTGCGGCACATTTTGAAGCGCGTGCAGCATCGGCTGATCGCCGGGGATATCCACGATGCTTCTTTTGAAACGTTCGTTGGCGAAAATGTTTGTATTGTTAGGATCCGCCATTTCTACTGAATCCACCATAAAACTGTAGGGATAGATATCGGGCTTTACCTGCGGAATGGTTACGCTCCAGATGCCCGATGTGTCTTTATTGAGGGCAACGGGACCAGAAAGAAACTCTCCCCGTAAAGTTACTTTTTGCGCCGCGCGTGAATAATACCGGAACGTAACACTGTTGTCGGGATGTACTTCCGGTGAACTGATGGAAGGCGGACGTTGTGCAGATAGCGTCTGGATGCAGCAGAGTATGGTTGCTGTGGCGATTATTTTTTTCATGGCGGGCATCATTTAAAAAGTAATTGAGCGGTTTCGTTCAGGTACAGTTTGGTATTCATCCAGGTATGTCCGCCCAGGCTCACATGACTTTTATACCGCACCTGTTTCGATTTCAGGTAGTTCATGAACTCCGCAGTCTGGTTGTAAAGGAAATCTTCCACGCCCACGCCTATCCAGAACAGGTTAAGTTGCTTGTTGGTATTATCGGGTGTATTCACGATGGCCGGGTATTGTTTTTCAATTTCCTGCTGGGAGAGGTAGGAACTGTAGCAGCATATCCAGGAAAACTTGTCCATGTTCCCGAACGCGGCGCGCAGTGTTTGTCCGCCTCCGCGGGAGAAACCACCGATGGCGCGGCTATTCCTGTCCGTGAGTGTCCGGTAGTTTTTTTCAATGTAAGGAAGGATATTCTTTACAAGGTCATCTTCAAACTCTTTCGACCTGGAGAGGGCATCGGCGCTTTCCCTGCCGGAGGGATCCGCTGGTTTGGCCCCGCCTTTCTGTTCTTTGATCCGCGCCTGTACGTTACCGTAAGGCATTACGATGATCATGGGCGTGGCTTTGCCTTCAGCGATGAGGTTGTCGAGGATGAGGTTGGTTTTGCCCACCTTGAACCAGGTTTCTTCCGTATCCGTTGTGCCACTGATCAGGTAGAATACCGGATATTTCTTTTGAGGGTTTTTATCGTAACCCGGTGGCGTGTACACTACGAGAGAGCCGGTTGTGCCCTGAATAGAAGGGTAGTATTCGTAATTAACCGAGCCGTGTGGTACATCCCGGAGTTCATGCATCATGGGCGTGAAGCCGGGGATATCTACCAGGCTGGCTTTGAACCGCTCGTTGGGAAAGAACGCCACGTTGGCCGGGTCCATCACGGTAATGCCATCTACCACAAAACTGTAAGGGTAGATATCGGGCTTTACGGGACTGGTGGTTACGCTCCAGATGCCGATGGAATCTTTGGTCATGGAAAGCGGGGCCTTCTCGAACTGGGCGTTTAGTTTTACTTCTTTCGCCAGTGGGGCAAGGTAACGGAACGTGACTTTCTTATCAGGATGAACCTGTGGAGAAATTACCATCGGTCCTCTCGGCGGCTGGGCCAGGAGTGAACCTGAAATAAGGACTACTACGCATACAATAAAATGGTGTGGGCGCATGGCAGATCGTTTTTGAGGAATGGTTGGTTTATTTGAAGAGTAGTGGCGCAAACTGGTGTAGGCATCTTCTCCAGGTATGCCATTCGTGGGCGGTACCTTTCGACTCGTAATAGACATTGTTGATGCCTGCGGTCTTCAGTCCTTCACTCAGTGCTTTCATGCGTTGACCTTCTTCCGTGCCGATGCCGAGGAACAATACTTTTACTTTTTTATTGAATACTGCCGGATCGCTGAAAGCGCCGTTGTACGCCGTTTTCAATTCAGTTTGTACGTTGAACATGCCCGCTCCGCTGAATCCGCCGATGTAAGCGAATTTGTCGAGGTTATTCAGGGTGATCTGGAAGGTCTGGAAGCCGCCCCAGGATAATCCGGCCATGGCCCTGTTGTTGCGGTCGGTAAGTGTGCGGAAGTTTTTATCGACCATAGGAATAAGGTCATTCAGGAGCATGGGCGTGAAAGAGGCGCCGAACCTGCTTCTGGCTTCATTTACATCTTCTCCCGGCTTTGGACGGAA
>CAMLPA010000240.1 GCA_946481605.1 uncultured Flavihumibacter sp.
GTGGTATTCAACCGTACCTGGCAGAAAGGAGATAAAGTGAGTCTGGAATTGCCAATGGAAGTGGAGAAGGTGCTGGCCAATGCAAAAGTGGAAGATGATAAAGGACGCTTCGCATTGCAACGCGGCCCATTGGTGTATTGCCTGGAAGGTCCCGACAATACTGATAGTGTGGTACAGAATATTGTAGTGAACGAAAAAGCACCTGTAAGTTCACAGTTCAAAGAAGATTTGTTCAATGGCGTATTGGTGCTTTCCGCTAAAGGAAGTTCTACAAGCCGCCAGTTGAACTCCGATCAACTGATTAAGAAAGAGCAGGAAGTAAAAGCCATTCCTTATTACGCGTGGAACAACCGCGGACCGGGAGAAATGGTGGTATGGATTCCTTACCTGGAATCTGCCGCCCGTCCAAAACCAGCGCCCACTATCGCTTCTAAAGCCAAAGTATCTGCCTCTGTACGCGACCGCAGGATGATGACGGCGCTGAACGACCAGTACGAACCCAGGAACTCACTTGACAACAGTGCTGTTTATATGCATTGGTGGCCCAAAAAGAATACACAGGAGTGGATTCAGTACGATTTCAGTCAGCCCACCACCGTATCTGAATCGAGTGTTTACTGGTTCGATGATGGTCCGTTCGGTGGATGCCGTATTCCCGCTTCCTGGAAAGTGCTTTATAAAGATGGCGACAACTGGGTGCCGGTAAAAACAACTGCTCCTTATGTAACGGAGAAAGACAAATACAATGTGGTGAAGTTTGAACCCGTTCAAACAACGGCGCTCCGCATCGAAATTCAATTGCCGGAAGACCATGCCACCGGTGTACATGAATGGATCGTGAAATAGGAACACCAATCATCACCTTATAACCTCACGGATGCAATACCGGAATATATGCATGGCGGCGCTGTGCGCGCAAACTTTGCTCAGTTGCATGGATGTTACCGCCCAGCAAAGGGCATCCATGGTGATCCACACGGGAACAGTAAAAAACACGGTTTCGCCCAACCTGCACGGGATATTTTTTGAAGAGATCAGTCATGGGGGAGAAGGCGGCTTATATGCTGAAATGATCCAGAACAGGGGATTTGAAGAAAGCCGCCTGCCACCTGGCACCACGTTGGAGAACGGTTTCATCGTTCCGAACCGCACGCCACATTACAACCTGAATGGTCGGGCCTCCGACTGGCGCATGCCCTGGCGTAAAACGGAACACCCTTACTGGCGGTTGAACGCCGCGCCAGATGCGCAAATCAATATTCGCGTTACGCAGGAAAATCCACTGAACACGGCTACGCCAAATTCGATGGAAGTACAGGTGAAAAAACTCAGTACCTCCGGAAAGAACGATCTTTTAAATGAAGGCTTCTGGGGTATCAACGCAAAAAAAGGAGAACAGTATAACCTGAACTTTTATGCCCGTTCCGCAGGCGATTACGCTGGTCCGCTTACCGTGGCACTGCAATCGGAGGACGGAACAATACTGGCCGCACATACTTTTAATGCCGTTAAAGATACCCAATGGAAAAAGTACAGTTGCGCCTTAACCCCCAATGCTACCGATGGTAAAGCACAATTCGTTTTCCGCTTTGGCAGTACAGGGAAATTATGGATCGACTTCGTATCTCTTTTTCCGAAAGAAACCTTCAAAAACAGGCCCAACGGGCTTCGTAAGGATCTGGCGCAGTACCTTGCCGATCTGAAACCGGCATTTGTACGGTGGCCGGGAGGGTGTTTTGTGGAAGGTATTAACGTGGAAAGTGCACCCAACTGGAAGACCTCTATTGGTCCGGTAGAAAAAAGACCAGGCACCTTCAGTGTATGGGATTACTGGTCCAGTGATGGCTTCGGTTACCACGAGTTTCTCCAGTTCTGCGAAGATATTAATTCGGATGCCCTGTATGTGTTCAACGCCGGTGTTTCCTGCGAATTCAGAAGTGGTACGTTTATTCCCGACGCTGAACTGCAACCGGTGATCGATGATGTACTAGACGGAATCGAATATGCCATTGGTCCCGTTACTTCCAAATGGGGGAAGGTGCGCGCCGCTAATGGCCATCCCAAACCTTTCCCTTTAAAGTATGTGGAAGTGGGCAACGAACAGCATGGCCCCTGGTATGCAAAACGGTACAATAAATTTCATGATGCCATCAAAAAGAAATACCCCCAACTGAAGATCATCTCCAGCATGGGCATCGGGGACATCAACCGGCACACACTCGATAGTATTCATACCACTGATATTGCGGATGAACATGCTTATAAAGCCGCGTGGTGGGCCTTTTCCAACTACAATCATTTCGACCGCTACAAACGCGGGGATTATGAAGTGTATGTGGGAGAGTATGCCACCAATGGTGGTGTGGGAAGCGGGAATATGCTCGCGGCGCTGAATGATGCCGTGTACATTCTCGGGATGGAAAACAATGGCGATCTCGTGAAAATGTCGAGTTACGCGCCACTTTTCGAAAATGTGCATACACGCCATTGGCCCGTAAACCTCATCAATTTCAATGCTGCGCAAAGTTTCGCCCGGATATCTTATTATACCATTCAGATGATGAACCAACACCGGGCCGATCAGAACCTGAAAACGGAACTGAAAATGATGGCCGGAGAAAATGTTCGTCCGAAATATGCCGGTAGTATTGGCCTGGCCACCTGGGACACAGAAACCGAATACTGCGATATAGAAGTAATTGCTGATGGCAAAACGGTGTACAGGAGTGATTTCGACAACAAGCCGGGCGAGTGGAAAGCTGTCCGCGGCAAATGGGAGGTGAAGAATGGTGCAATGGCGCAAACAGCGCAGGGTGCACAACGGCTCAATATTCTTACGGGGCAGCATTTCGAAACGTACACCTTGAAGTTGAAGGCGCGGAAGATAAGCGGCTACAATGCTTTCATCATCCCTTTCGCGGTGAAAGATGAAAACAAACACCTCCGCGCACATATTGGCTCACACGTGAACAATAATTCCGCGTTCGAAATCGTGTCCGGAGAATCCGTGGCTGATGTAACGCCGCAACGCCGGCTTCCGGCGCCGATAGAAAACGGAAAATGGTACGATATACGGCTGGAAGTAGGTCCCGATAAAGTGGAGTGCTACCTTAACGACCGATTGCTGATGACTTACGAGGAACCCGCCAAACTCATTGGCCTTGCCGGGAAAGATGCCACCACCGGAGAAATGATCGTGAAGATGGTGAATGGACATGAAGAAGCCTGTACCACCGATCTTTTCCTGGATGGCTTTGAAGCGGCTTCCGGAGACGCGTATGTGTTGAGCGCTCCTGCATTGGAGGTGGAAAACAGTTTTTCTGCACCAAAGCAATACATCCCTGTAAAAACAGCATTGGACGCAAAAGGAAAGACTTTCTCCCACACTTTTGCACCTTATTCCATCACTGTTTTAAGGTTGAAACCTGCGCGCAGGTAAGGGAATCAGGCCAAAATCCAACTTCTTCACGCTAAAATCTGTTTACTCCAAGCTGTGTTATCTTGGTAGTTTTGAAAGACAACATAATACCCTTCTAAATGATCTTTCGTTCCATGCTCGCGGTGGCGGCAGCATTATTGCTGAATGATGTCTCCGCTCAGATAGCCCCGTATTTTCCTTCCGACCAGGAAATGGCGCAACGGTATGCGAATGCCGCTGTACGGGATAGTATTTCCAGGCAAACTGTTTTTAAGACGAGTGTAAACCCTCAATGGACGGGCCCTTCTGCATTCTGGTACGCCAACAGGCTGCCCGAGGGAAGAACGGAATATGTTTATGTTGAAACACAAAAAAACAAACGTATCCCTTTATTCGATGGGGATAAACTGGTTTCGGCACTGGAAACAGCTTCAGGTAAAAGTATTCCGAAGGACCGTTTCCAGCTCAGAAACATGTACGTTGCTCCCGGTGCGGCTTATGCGGTAGTGGAACTGGATGGAAATTTCTGGAAGATTAAACCCGCTGATTATACCGTGGAAAAAACGGATATCATGCCGAAAGATACCATCACTTACCCGGGGTTATTGCGCACGCGTGGCCGGTGGGAATGGTTTAGGAGTCCCCGTGTTTCCCCCGATGGAAAATATACGGCGCTTGTCCGCGACAACAATATTTTCATTGAACCAACAGATGGCGGAGCTGCTGTACAATACACCACTGATGGCAACTCGGAAAAACCTTACGGCGACCTGGCATGGTCTCCCGATGGCAGTTACCTCGTAGGCTACCGGGTGCACCGGGTGGAAGACAAACCAGTTTATTACATCCTTACGGCGCAGGAAGGAACCTCAAGGGGAGAATTGAAATCACACAACTACAAGCAACCCGGCGATGAATTTTCCACCTACGAGATGTACATCGTTAACCGTGAAAATAAAACGACACAAAAGGTAAATACCGATGTGATCGATTTTTTCAGCGCCCCCAGGTTGCAGTGGTTTAAAAATATTCCCGGGAAATTCCTGTATGAAAGAGTGGACCGTGGACACCAGCGTTTCCGCATCATTGAAGTGGATGCTGCCACCGCTTCCACACGGAATATCGTGGATGAAAAAACAAATACCTTCATCTACGAACAACGGATATTTACCCATTATATGCCCGATACCGGAGAAATACTGTGGGTAAGCGAAAAAGACGGTTGGCGCCACATCTACCTGGTGGATGGCAAGGCCGGAACCATTAAGAATGCCGTTACCAAAGGAGAATGGGTGGTAAGAAACATTGATAGTATTGATGTGAAGAAGCGTGAAATATGGTTCCAGGCGAGTGGTATGAATCCTGGTGAAGATCCTTATCATATTCATTATTACAGAATCGGCTTTGATGGAAAAAAACTGGTAGCGCTCACGCCGCAACCCGGCAACCACCGGTTGAGTTTTTCTCCGGATAAAAAATACTTCGTGGATACTTATTCCTCCGTGAATATTCCTCCGGTAAGTATTGTTGGACGTGTAGCGGATGGAAAAACCGTGCTGCAACTGGAGCAGGCCGATATCAGCAGGCACCTGGCAAAAGGTTTCCGTTTGCCCGAAGTATTTGTATCCAAAGCACGCGACGGTAAAACGGATATCTGGGGTGTGGTCTATTTTCCTTCCGATTTCGATTCAACAAAGAAATACCCCATCATCGAAAACATTTATGCCGGTCCGCAGGATGCTTTCGTGCCGAAATCATTTACCCCAACGGGCGAGATGCAAAGTTTATCTGAACTGGGATTCATTGTGGTGCAGATTGATGGTATGGGTACCGCAAACAGGTCAAAAGCTTTTCACGATGTATGCTGGCAGAACCTTGCCGACGCGGGCTTTCCCGACAGGATCGCATGGATGCGCGCACTGGCGGCCCGGTACCCGCAGGCAGACACGGCAAGGGTTGGATTGTACGGCACTTCTGCAGGTGGACAGAACGCACTCGGCGGACTTTTATTCCACCCCACCTGGTACAAAGCGGCGGTTTCCGCCTGTGGCTGCCACGATAACCGGGTAGACAAGCAGTGGTGGAACGAGCAATGGATGGGCTATCCCATTGGAAAGCATTACGAAGAGCAGTCTAACATCACCAACGCACATAAGTTAAAAGGTAAATTACTCCTTATCGTAGGAGAAGCGGATACCAATGTACCGCCGGAATCTACCTACCGCGTGGCGGACGCACTCATTAAATCGGGAAAAACATTCGATTTCCTGGCTGT
>CAMLPA010000241.1 GCA_946481605.1 uncultured Flavihumibacter sp.
ACCGATGTTTTGGAAATGCGGGTCAGCACATCTTCCAAAGGCTTTGTTGTATCAATCTGCAGCGCCTGCGCTTCTTCATTCAATGCTTTCGCATAAGCGGCGGCGTGGCGGGAATAATGTATTTCCATGGTCATTGCGTCGATCATAGGTTCGAGTGCTTTGTAAGCGTAGGGGAGTGGCTGCTGGGTAAAACCGGTATGCAGCACGTTGCTTTCGGGCATTGACTTTTTGAAAACACTGCAGGACTCGAGCAGGCTTCCGGCCAGCGTGATCCCCAATCCTGTTGCCAGACTGGCTTTAGAGGTGTCGCTCAAAAATTTTCTGCGGCTGGTACGTTCATTCATGGTTGCTTTTTTAAATTTTGTGCAAAATCCATTCCTCACTGGCCGGCGGGTTCAGGCGCTTTTTTCTTCCTTAGCCTGGAGATGAACCTTGTATAGAATTCTTTATTGAACAGTTGTGAGTCGTGCATGGCCTTGTACACCAGGAACAGGCCAACGGGCGTGAGCACATACGTGGCGAGCCACATACCGATCCAGGCTGTGGTAACGCCTTCTTTCGCGAACTTGGTCCCAAAGTTATTGAGAAGGAAGAAGATAACGAAGAATATTACGGCGAACACCAATGGTGTTCCAAGTCCGCCTTTCCGGATGATGGAGCCGAGCGGCGCGCCGATCAGGAACATCACAAGGCAGGCAACGGACATGGTGAGTTTGGCGTGCCATTCAGCCAGCAGGCTCCGGTATTCCTTCATCCTGCCCTCGTAATCAAAAGTGGTGGCTTCCAGGTTTGATTTGATGCTCGCCGCCTGGGAAAGCGCCCTCTCGGTGATCTGTATACGTTTATCAGGGGCAATCAGGGAATCAAGGTTTTTGGGAACGGCTTTCAGTTCCTGCGTTGTAAGTGGTTTCCAGGTGGAATCGAGCAGGCGTGAAAAGTTATTGTATTGGTACACTTCGTATTTGGCGCGTTTCCTGAAAACATCGTTTGTTTTTTTGAGCGAGTCGATACGGGTGGACAACTGTTGCAGGTTCAGCATGGGGCCGCGGTCGCGGTAAGTGGTATCGGCTGTTTCAAGCAGTTGGAAGGAGCT
Organism: uncultured Flavihumibacter sp.; assembly: GCA_946481605.1. Next base: position 1,094 of record CAMLPA010000241.1, read on the forward strand.
GAGGTCGAACTGTTTGGTGAAGGTCTGGAAGTTCATCCGGATGTACTGGGTGTTCGTACTCATGCGGGGACCCTTTTCCTCGTAACGTGCCCCGTTGATGAGCAGGAATTCGAGGAAGCGCTTGTCGGGTGTAACGCTCATTTTCCCGCTTTCTGCCACGATGATGTCATCCTGCAGACCGTAGTTTTTCTGGTAGATTACCACATCGCGCAGGGTGGAACCGTCTTCTTCCTTATGCCCGATCTTGATCACATAACCTTCCAGTTTATCGTAAAATATACCAGGTTTCAGGTCGAAGGTGGGCTTGGAGTTCACGATATCATACTTCATGGTTTCCATCTTCAGTTTGGCCACCGGGATGAAGTGGTTGTTGAAGAGGAAGGCCAGTCCACAGATCACTAGTGATGCGAGGAAAAGCGGGCGCATAAAGCGCAGCAATGGGATGCCTGCCGATTTGATGGCCACCAGTTCAAAGGTCTCGCCCAGGTTCCCGAAGGTCATGATGGAGGAGAGCAGCACCGCGAGGGGCAATGCGAGCGGAACAAGGGTAGAGGTCACAAACAGGATGAACTTGGCGAGGGTAATGAGATCGAGTCCCTTACCAACGATATCATCAATCCAAAGCCAGAAGAATTGCAGCACCAGAACGAAGAGCGTGATGAAAAAAGTAGCAATGAAGGGCCCGATGAAGGCTTTCAGAATAAGTTTGTCCAGTTTTTTTATCACAGCCTTTTGGAAGGATTGATGAAACAATAGATGGAACGCGAAAATAACATATTCTCTCCATCAGGCGGGCTGAAGCAGTGCTCTTAACAATATCTTGGCGGAGATTAAGCGCCGAGGCGGTGGAAGAGTTCCTTCACCTGGTAATCCCAAAGCTGGCTCTGGTCCTTGATCTCTTTTTTCTCCGCGAAATCCTTCACCATCAGGATGGTCTGGTTGGTCACCTCCGATTTCTCGATGGCGAATTCAAAGTACTCTTCGGTGGGGGCATGCTGCCAGTGAAAGCGGATGAATTTCTCTTCTTCCTTCTCCAGCACATTCGCTTTATCCACGGAACCGTTCCATGAAAAACTGAAAACACCATCGCGCTCATCCACCTTGTCGGCGAACCATTCCTGGAGCCCGGCGGGTGTGGAAAGGAACTCATACAATATAGAGGGGGAACACCTAACGGGGAATTCCAGGGTATATAATTGCTTTTTACTCATCTACAGCTCAATTATGTCGTTTAGTCGAAAGTTGTCTGCAATAATAGAAAATTAATGGTTGCAGCAAAATAAAATATATACGAATTTCTGTTGAAAGATAAGTGGATTCACCCTGAACAATTTTGAAATATTCCGTCTGGTAAGGGTTTTTCTTTACAATAAATAAATTTGGAATGCGTTTTCTAAAATGTTAAATTGCTGATAACCGGTTTTGAGCGGTGGGAAAGTGAAGTTTATTGGCTGATAATCAAATTTTTGAGCATCCAAATTTTCTTATAGCGAATCAAATTTTACCCCAGAAACCCTTAAAAACGCGTCATCCTATGAGCATGCGTCAACTCAAAATCTCGAAATCCATTACCAACCGGGAGTCTCAAAGTCTGGAAAAATACCTCCAGGAAATTGGTAAAGTGGAACTGATCACTCCTGAAGAGGAAGTGAAACTCGCCATCCGCATTAAGCAAGGCGATCAACGGGCACTCGATAAACTCACCAAAGCGAATCTCCGTTTTGTGGTATCGGTGGCCAAACAGTATCAGAACCAGGGACTTACCCTTCCCGATCTTATCAACGAAGGCAATCTCGGCCTGATCAAAGCTGCCCAACGTTTCGATGAAACCCGCGGTTTCAAATTCATTTCCTACGCTGTATGGTGGATCCGCCAGTCCATTCTTCAGGCCCTTGCAGAACAGGCCAGAATCGTAAGACTTCCCCTCAACAAGGTAGGGCTCACCAACCGCATCCAGAAAGCATTTTCCCAACTGGAACAGGAATATGAACGCGAACCTTCTCCCGAAGAACTGGCCGAACTGCTGGAGCTCGAAACGGAAGAAGTAGCCGCCACCCTTGGGGTTTCCGCCCGCCACGTGAGTGTGGATACACCCCTGGCCGATGGAGAAGACAATACGCTGCTCGATGTACTCACCAATCCCGACGCGGAAGGAACGGATTCCAATGTAGAACACCACGAATCCCTCCGTCTCGAAATAGATCGCTCTCTCCAAACACTGACCGAACGCCAGAAAGAAGTGATCTGCTATTTCTTCGGCATCGGTGTGGACCATCCCATGAGCCTCGAAGACATCGGCGAAAAATTCAACCTCACCCGCGAAAGGGTGCGCCAGATCAAAGACAAGGCCATCACGAAGCTGCGCACAACGAACAGGTGCAAAATGCTGAGGGATTACCTGGGAAACTGATCGGTAAAGCGTGTATATTTGCGGACTTTTGTTTTGGGTGAATTTTGTTTTCATGCAAAGACGCAAAGGAGCAAGGACGCAAGGAACTGTTGTTGTTCTTTCGAAATCCTTTTCAAAAGAAAACCTAAAAGATTGTAGCTGGTGCAATACCAGCCGCTCTTTGCGTCTTGGCCCCTTTGCGTCTTTGCGTGGCATATTACCCCTGAAACAGCATTAAAGTCCTCAAATAACAACCATGTTCGAATCTCTCAGTGAACGGCTCGAAGGCGCGTTCAAACAGCTCAAAGGCGAAGGCCGCATCAGCGAACTCAACGTTGCCACCACCGTAAAGGAGATCCGCCGCGCTTTGGTGGATGCCGACGTGAACTATAAAATTGCCAAGGAATTTACCGACAGGGTGAAGGACAAAGCATTGGGTGAGAAGGTGTTGAATGCGATCAGCCCCGGTCAGTTGATGGTGAAAATCGTAAAAGACGAACTCACCGAACTGATGGGCGGTACCGAATCGTCCTTCCAGGCCAATGGCTCACCCGCCGTGATACTGGTAGCTGGCCTCCAGGGATCCGGTAAAACCACTTTCAGCGGTAAACTGGCCAACTTCCTCAAAACGAAGAAAGGAAAATCCCCCCTGCTGGTGGCGGCGGATATTTACCGTCCCGCGGCGATCGACCAGTTGAAAGTACTGGGTGGCCAGATTGGGGTGGAAGTATACAGCGAACCTGAAAATAAAGATGCTGTTGCGATCGCGAAAGCCGCGATCCAGCAGGCGAAATCCCTGAATAAAAATGTGGTGATCATCGATACCGCCGGTCGTCTGGCCGTGGATGAAGCGATGATGACCGAAGTTGCGAACATCAAAGCCGCCGTTCAACCCACCGAAATATTGTTCGTGGTAGACTCGATGACCGGTCAGGACGCTGTGAATACCGCGAAAGCCTTTAACGACCGCCTCGACTTCTCCGGCGTGGTGCTCACCAAACTTGATGGCGATACCCGCGGTGGTGCTGCACTCTCCATCAAATACACGGTGCAGAAGCCCATCAAATTCATGAGCAGCGGGGAAAAAATGGACACCCTCGATGTGTTCTACCCCGAAAGGATGGCGCAAAGGATCCTCGGCATGGGCGATATCACCACGCTCGTGGAACGCGCCCAGGCCCAGTTTGATGAAGAACAGGCCAAAAAGCTCGAGAAAAAGATCCGCAAGAACCAGTTCGATTTCGAAGATTTCAAACAACAACTCGACCAGATCAAAAAAATGGGGAACCTCAAAGACCTCATGGCCATGATCCCCGGCGTTGGTAAAGCGATGAAAGACATCGACATCAGCGACGACGCCTTCAAAGGCATCGAAGCCATGATCAACTCCATGACTCCCTTCGAAAGAAATAATCCTGATACCATCGACGGCAACCGCAGAAAGCGTATCGCCAAAGGTTCCGGAAAGGACATCTCAGAAGTAAATGCCTTCATGAAGCAGTTCGAGCAAATGAGAGATATGATGAAAATGATGAATAAAATGCCCATGGGAGGCCGTCTGGGATTAGGGAAAAGATAATTTTTTTGGTTTGTTTTGAAAATTAGCACGCGAACGCTATTTTTGCCCTTCTAGCATTTTTGCTAGGTTTAACCCAATTTCATAACGCATTTAAATTTTTATTTACGATGCCGGTAAAAATGAGACTTCAACGTCACGGGTCTAAGAAAAGACCTTTCTACTTCATTGTGGTAGCGGATGCGAGAGCGCCAAGAGATGGCAAATTCATCCAGAAGATCGGTACTTACAATCCATTGACTGTACCTGCAACTGTTCAATTAGATCGCCAGAAAGCACTGGAGTGGCTGCACAAAGGTGCCCAGCCTACCGATACAGTTCGCCGAATTCTTTCCTACAAAGGAGTGTTGTACCTGAAACACCTTTTACGCGGAGTGAAACTGGGCCTGTTTGATGATGCAACTGCTATGGAGAAATTCCAGAAATGGCATTCCGAGCACGAAGCAACCATCAACAAGCGCCAGCAGGAAAACAGGAAAGCGCGCCAGGCTCAACGCCGCCCGCCTTTCGTGAGACGCACACCAGCCCCCGCTCCAGAGAAAAGGGATGACGCTGCTGAAGCATAAGCACTGTTTCCAAAAAAATTCAGAGGTTGTTCTTTTAAAGGGCAGCCTCTTTTTCTTTTAAGGAG
>CAMLPA010000242.1 GCA_946481605.1 uncultured Flavihumibacter sp.
AATGTGATGGAACCCGGGGAAGTGGCCGCCACAGCAGGCACCTCCGGTGTGATCTATGCAGTGACCGATGAACTCCTCGCCGACAAAAGATCGCGCGTAAACAGTTTTGCGCATGTGAGTTACAGTGAGCACGAAAAAAGGATCGGCGTATTGTTGTGCATCAACGGTACCGGTAGCATGAACAGTTGGCTCAAACGCTCCATGGGCAATTCCCTTTCTTATATTGATATCAATGAACTCGCAGCGACTGCTCCTGAAGGTGCTGACGGACTCCTGGTGCTGCCTTTCGGCAACGGCGCTGAAAGGATATTTGAAAATAAGGTAACCGGCGCACGCTTCGTAGACCTCGACCTGAACAGGCATACGCAGGCGCATTGCTTCCGTGCCGCCCAGGAAGGCATCGCTTTCGCTTTCCGCTATGGGCTGGATATTTTAAGGGAGAACGGGTTCGCGCCTTCGGTGATCCGTGCCGGATACGCCAATATGTTCCTGAGTCCTTTGTTCGCGCAGACTTTCGTAAACATCACAGGTGTCGCGGTGGAACTGCATTCTTCAGACGGAAGCGTGGGCGCGGCCATAGGTGCAGGATTGGGCGTGGGCTATTATAAATCGGCAGGAGAAGCATTCGGCAATAAAAAGGCGCTGAAACTGATCACGCCCAAACGGGACTCCCTGCTGGAAACCACGTATGTAAGGTGGAAAAATGAATTGAATCAATCGCTGCAAGCATAATCTTTCTTCAAAAATTATAAAAATCAACTCAAAATGAATATAGTTCTTGGCGACAAAGCGTATTTCTCCGGTATCGGAGCCATAGGTTATGAAGGACCTGAATCAGACAACCCACTGGCATTCCGCTGGTACGACGCTAAACGCGTAGTGGCGGGAAAAACAATGGAAGAACACCTGCGCTTCGCCTGCGCTTACTGGCATTCTTTCTGCGGGAATGGCGCCGATCCCTTCGGTGAGCCCACCCATGTTTTTGCCTGGGACCAGCACAGCGATGCGGTGACCCGTGCTAAAATGAAGATGGACGCGGCTTTCGAGTTCATGACCAAAATGGGATTGCCTTTCTATTGCTTCCACGATGTGGATGTGGTGGACTATACCAATGATGTAAACGAGAACGATAAACGTCTTGCAGCGTTGACAGAATATGCCAAGCAGAAACAGGCTGCCAGTGGTATCCAGTTGCTTTGGGGAACCGCCAACCTGTTCAGCCACAAACGTTATATGAATGGCGCTTCCACCAATCCTGATTTCCATGTGCTGGCGCATGCCGGCGCACAGGTGAAAGCAGCGATGGACGCCACGATCGCACTGGGCGGACAGAACTATGTTTTCTGGGGCGGAAGAGAAGGGTATATGTCGTTGCTGAATACGGACATGAAGCGCGAACAGGAGCACCTGGCCATGTTCCTTACCAAAGCCCGTGATTATGCGCGCAGCCAGGGCTTCAAAGGTACTTTCTTCATCGAGCCAAAACCCTGTGAGCCTACCAAGCACCAATACGATTACGATTCCGCCACAGTAATCAGTTTCCTGCGTCAGTACAACCTGATGGACGACTTTAAACTGAACCTGGAAGTGAACCACGCCACACTGGCTGGCCATACTTTCCAGCACGAACTGCAAGTAGCCGTAGACGCAGGTTTGCTCGGCTCCATTGATGCCAACCGTGGCGATTACCAGAACGGATGGGATACCGACCAGTTCCCCAATAACCTCAATGAGCTGGCGGAAAGCATGTTGATCATCCTTGAAGGCGGTGGCTTTAAAGGAGGTGGTATCAATTTCGATGCGAAAATCAGAAGAAACTCTACCGATCCCCAGGACCTGTTCTATGCCCATATCGGCGGCATGGACACGTTCGCCCGCGCATTGGTGATCGCGGATAATATTCTTCAGAAATCTGATTATAAGAAAATCCGGGAAGAAAGATATGCTTCTTTCGATGCAGGAGAAGGAAAGCGTTTCGAGAACGGAGAACTTTCTTTGGCTGATCTGCGTGCGTTCGCGGTAGCGAATGGAGAACCTGCGGTGAAGAGTGGTAAGCAGGAGCTGCTGGAGAATATTGTGAACAGGTATATTTAATGATTTTTCACGCGATTGCTTTGTGCTGCGCACTTCGCAACGCACTGCTTCGTTCCTCGCAGTAGCAAGGACGCAAGGAGCGGTTTTAGTGCTGAGGGTGAGGATTTTCCCGCTGCAACAAGAATGATTGTTACGGAGCGGATGATTTGAGTGGTGAATAGCGTGAACTACTGAATACGCACTATTGAAAATAACAAAACGGGCTGTGTTGTAAAATCACACAGCCCGTTTTTAGTATCATATTGTTTACACCTGCGGGTACTTCCAGCCATTCTCATACTTTGGTTTGAGTAACTTTCTGGCTTTTTTACTGGTTACAGACTGCCTTTCTTTATCCCAGAATACCTTCTCTTTTGAACGGAGCGATATGTTCCCAAGGTGGCAATGCGCCGCTACCCTGGCGCCCGCTTCGATAGGGCAATTAAGCAGGGATTTATTTTTTTCACGAACGGCTTTGATGAAATTGATGGTGTGCATATCCAGTCCGTCGTCTGATTTTTTGGTCCAGGGAACAGGGGTTATATCTTTCTTATCTTTTTCAGGGATTACTTCCCAGCCGCTTCGGTTAACGATTAGCGTGGCATTGGAGCCTATGAAGGCGATGCCGTGGTTGTAACCGAAGAATTGTCCTTTGCCCATGGAATGTTCCCAGGTAAGCTGGAAGCTGCCGTAATCATACAGGGCGGTTTGCAGGTCCGGGGTTTCTTTGGCGTCTGTGGGGAACATGTATTTAGCCCCGGAACTTGCTACGGATACGGGATCTCCGGCTTTCATACCCCAGAGCGCGATATCAAAAAGGTGTACGCCCCAGTCGGTCATCAGTCCGCCGGCATAATCCCAGAACCACCGGAACTGGTAATGGAAACGGTTTTCGTTGAAGGGACGTTTTGGTGCGGGTCCCAGCCACATATTGTAATCAACACCTGCGGGAACAGGGCCATCGGGAACGGGCGTGAGTGGTTCGCCCCCGCCACGGAAGAACCAGGTTTTCACCGAATAGATGTTTCCGAGCTTTCCTGAATGTACATAAGCGATGGCATCCTGGAAATGTTTTTGGCTGCGTTGCCATTGGTTCACCTGAACAATGCGGTCATATTTTTGTGCGGCTTCCACCATGGTGATCGTCTCTGCTACAGAGTTGGCGGCTGGTTTCTCCACGTATATTTCCTTTCCGGCCTTACAGGCGTCCACCATCATCAGGCAATGCCAGTGGTCTGGGGTGGCGATGATCACTACCTGCACTTCAGGCGAGGCGAGCACTTCACGGTAATCCTTATAAGTTTTCGGTATGATGTTCTTCTGCTTCAGTTCATTCATCCGCTGGTTTATTACATTGTCATCCACATCACACAATGCCACACAACGGGTGCCGTTTATTTTGAGCATGCTCATCAGGTTGCTCCAGCCCATGCCTTTGCAACCGATCAGTGCGATACCGACAGGTGTTTCCTGAAAAGGCGCTGCCTGTACGATCGAAGGAAATGTTACGGCAATACCGATGCCGGCCCCGGTTAAAATGCTGTTTTTGAGGAAATTTCGTCTTTGCATACTGGCAAGGTTTTGTTTTGAAGGGAAAACGTGAATATAACTAAAAAAATTATTTCCGGTCGGGAGTAGGGGTAGGCGGTTACTGAATTGTAATCATCTAAAGTAGCTTTGAGCGCGGTTAAAACATATCACCGGATTTATCACATAAAAGGCATGGAATTAACGGACCAGGTTTTGGTGCCCTTGTTGCTGAACCGCAACGAAGGCGCTTTTGAAACGGTTTTTAAAAGATATTTTAAAGACCTGCATGCCTATGCCTGCAGTATTCTCAAAGCGGAAGTGTATGCGGAAGAGATGGTGCAGCAGGTGTTTTTTAAGCTCTGGGACCGCAACCAACAGTTGCAGGTACAGGGTTCCCTGGCCGCTTATCTTTACCGTTCGGTGCACAACGAATGCCTTAACCATTTAAAGCACCTGAAAGTACGCCATGTACACCAGGCTTATGCCACGCACCATGCGGTTCACCACGCGGAAGATGCCGACCCGGTGCGTTTGGAAGAACTGGAGAAAAGGATCGACATCGCGATGAACCGTTTGCCCGAGCAATGCCGTACTATTTTTCAACTCAGCCGCTTCGAAGAACTCCGTTACCGGGAAATAGCCGATAAACTCGGAATTTCCGTCAAAACCGTAGAAAACCAGATGGGCAAAGCATTGCGGATCATGCGGGAAGAACTCGCCGAATACCTGCCCTCCCTTATTATTTTGTACCTGTTGAACGCCTAAACCCCGGAAAGTGAAAGAACTGAACAACGATATTATTCATGATCTCCTGGTGAAGACCTTACTGGGAGAGGCTTCTCCGGAAGAAGTGCAGGCGGTGGAACGCTGGAAAGCGGCATCGCCCGATAACCGGAAGCTGGCAGAAGACATCGCCACCGTGTGGCGCAAGAGCCGTGAAATTGCGGCAACGTCCCAAATGGATGAACAGCAGGCCTGGAACCGCTTCCGTGCCAAACTGCATGATCCCGCGCGGTTGCAGGAGGCGCCCGTGGTGCCCATGAAGAAAAAATGGAAATGGCAAGTGGCAGCAGCATGGATTTTATTGGTAGGCATCGCGGCAACTATCATCTACCAATTCGGCTTCTCCCGGCAGGAAACATTCTCGAGCACCGATCGTTCCCTGGCCGTTCAACTTCCGGATGCCTCTTCCGTTTCGCTCAATAAAAACAGTTCTGTTACGTATGCGGCCGCCCCGCTTTCAGGAGAAAGAAAAGTGAAACTCAAAGGTGAAGCTTTCTTCGAAGTAAAAAAGACAGGAAAACCTTTCAGGGTGTACGTGAACAATACGGTGGTAACGGTGCTGGGTACTTCATTTTACATCGATGGCAGAAGCGAACAAACAGCAGTACAGGTGAAGACCGGCCTCGTGCAGGTGGTGCACAATCAGGATACTGTGCTGTTGCATCCCGGCGAAAAAATTTCACTGCGCAACGACGCCGATACATTGGTGAAAGAAGTGGCCCACGGCAGGCTATTCGAAGTATTCGTTTCAGGAGAAATTGTATGCGACAACACCCCGCTTTCCGACCTGGTGGAATTGTTGCGCCAAGAATATGGGGCCATCATCGTGCTGGGGGATAGCACAGTAGGGAACATGACCATCACCACTACATTTAAAGACATGTCGCTCGATGAAATACTCAAGGTGGTGCAACAGACATTGGGTGTGAAAGTAGACCGCAAAGACAAAAAATACCTCATTCGTTCATGAAAAAGTTTATACGTTTTCAAGCTGTGCTGTTGTTGCTCATGACTTCAGCCCAATATATTTTTGCGCAGCAGAACCTTCAGAAGCAGGTGTCGCTTGATGTGAAGCAACAACGCATCGACCAGGTGCTCGAACTTCTAAGCAACAAAGGCGATTTTTATTTCTCCTACAACAGCCGTCTTTTCAAAAGAGACAGCGTGGTCAGTATTTCGGTACAGCAGAAATCCGTGAAATACATCCTGGACCTGTTGTTCAATGAAAAACTCCAATACATCGAAAGCGGCAGGTACATCATACTGCGGCCCCGCCCGGTAACACTTCAGTTGCAAAC
>CAMLPA010000243.1 GCA_946481605.1 uncultured Flavihumibacter sp.
CATTGCATCAAACTTTACGAGACCCCCAGGATTTACGTGGAGTATTTCGGTAGTTAAACTTTTCTGCCAGGAAGTTTAAACAAAATCCTGCTGGTCCTGTTATATTCTCACTTTTCACGGTGGCTTGAACGGCAAACTTCCGTTGCAGCGCCGGTTAATGCCGGATTACGGCTTAAATTCAATTATGGGACATAAAACAGCGGTATTCAGGAAAGAGCATTTTAACGCGGCGCACCGGCTTCACGTAGAAGAATGGTCCGCGGAAAAGAATGCTGAACTGTTTGGAAAATGTAACCTGCCGCACTACCACGGACATAATTATGAACTGGTGGTGAAAGTAGTGGGCTATCCTGATCCTGTTTCCGGTTACCTGATTGATATGAAAGTGTTGTCGGAGCTGGTGCAACGGGAAGTGCTGGAACATTTCGACCACAAAAACCTTAACCTGGACGTGCCTTTTTTCAAAAACATCAATCCCACCGCAGAAAATATTGCCGTGGTCATCTTTAACCTGCTCCGGCCGCACATTCCCGGAGAGATTGACCTACAGGTGCGTTTATACGAAACCGAAAGAAACTTTGTAGAATACCCCGCCAACATATAAATCAACAGAAAACAATTCCGATGGCATACAAGAAAACAGAGCAGTACGACGAAACGGTTACTGCCGGCCTTATGGAAAACTATACCAGCGCGCTTTCCTTACTGGGAGAGGATCCTGACAGAGAAGGTCTTTTAAAGACGCCGGAGCGCATGGCCAAAGCAATGCAGTTCCTGACACAGGGCTACCAGATGAACGCGTACGATATCCTGAATTCCGCCAAATTTCACGAAGAAGTGAACGAAATGGTGATTGTGAAGGATATTGAATTGTACAGCATGTGCGAGCACCACATGTTGCCCTTCTTCGGCAAAGCGCATATTGCGTATATCCCTAACGGATATATCACAGGATTGAGCAAACTTGCCCGCGTGGTAGATGTATACGCCCGCCGTTTGCAGGTGCAGGAAAGGCTCACCAACCAGATTCTCGATGCTATCCGTGATACGCTTCAACCACTGGGCGTGGCGGTGGTAATTGAAGCATCACATCTTTGTATGATGATGCGCGGTGTACAGAAACAGAACTCCGTTACCACCACATCCGCCTTCTGGGGGGAATTTGAGAAGAACGAGACCAGGAGTGAGTTCATCCGGCTGATTGGATCTAAGCTGCACTAGGGTATTCAATAATTGCCTAATTTCGCTGCCCTAATACCTAGTAGATGAACAAACACGCCTATATTTTTCCCGGCCAGGGCGCACAGTTCCCGGGAATGGGAAAAGAACTGTATGAAACTAACCCGCTTGCCAGAGAAATCTTTGAGAAAGCCAATGAGATACTCCGTTTCAGGATTTCAGATATCATGTTCAACGGAAGTGCCGAAGAACTGAAGCAGACCAATGTAACGCAGCCTGCGGTATTCATTCATTCTGTCGCAGCCTACAGTTCCCTTACTGATCCGAAACCTGATATGGTGGCCGGACATTCTTTGGGAGAATTTTCAGCGCTGGTCGCCAATAAAACACTTTTATTTGAAGATGCCCTGAAACTCGTTTCTATCAGAGCTTCAGCAATGCAGCAGGCATGTGAACAGACGCCATCTTCCATGGCCGCTGTACTGGGAATGGAGGATGATAAAGTTGAAATGATCTGCGCGAAGGTGCAGGAGGAGTCCGGTGAAATTGTGGTGCCGGCCAATTACAACTGCCCCGGACAACTCGTGATCAGTGGAACAACCAAAGGGGTGGAACTGGCATTGGTGGCCCTGAAAGAGGCAGGCGCGCGTAAATCACTGCTGTTGAATGTGAGCGGTGCGTTCCATTCTCCATTGATGCAACCAGCCTGGAATGAACTTTCCGGCGCTATTGAACATACGAAGTTTGATACACCAATATGTCCTGTTTATCAGAACGTGGTGGCCGCTCCGGTGATGAACCCCGATGAGATTAAGGTAAATCTTGAAAATCAGTTGACCGGTGCCGTTAGATGGACACAAAGCGTGGAAGCCATGTTGAAAGATGGTGCGGTTGAATTTACTGAAAGTGGTCCTGGCCGTGTATTACAGGGATTGGTGCACAAAATCAATAAAGACGTTAAAGTTAACAGCGTACACTAAAAAGAGATGGCGCAGTTCACCCACTCGCCATCCAGCTTCGCTCCATATTTTTGATAGAATCGTATGGCAGGTTCGTTCCACTCCAACACCTGCCATACCATTCCACTCAATCCTTTTTCTTTGCCGTCGGCAATCAGGGCATCGAACAACATTTTGCCCAGTCCTCTTCCCCGCATGGATTCAGTTACCAACAGGTCTTCCAGGTACAAACGCTGCCCTTTCCAGGTGCTGAACCGGATATAATAGAGCGCAAATCCTTCAACTTTCCCATTTACTTCGGCTACCCATGCCCACCATACGGGCTGAGAACCAAATCCGCTCTCCACAAAATGTTCCGGAGAAACGGTTACTTCTTCGGGTGCTTTTTCATACACCGCAAGTTCATGGACCAGTTCAAGAATACGGGTGCAATCTTCGCGCTGCGCGCGTCTGATGGTAACGGACATATTTATTGAAGCGCGTTTGCTATATCGGTGAGAATATCCTCAATGTTTTCAATGCCTACGCTCATGCGGATCAGCCCATCGGTAATGCCGGAAGCGATCCTTAATTCACGTGGAACGCCGTAGTGCGTCATACTTGCAGGGTGGCTCACGAGTGTATCCGTAGTGCCCAGCGAAACTGCTTTCGTACAGAAGCTGAGTTGGTTGATGAACTTCATACCGCCTTCTATGCCATCTTTCAGTTCGAAACTCAGCATGGGACCGGGATGACGCATTTGCCGGGAAGCCAGCGCATGATCCGGATGATGGGTAAGCCCTGTATAATTTACTTTCGCGATCGCGGGATGTTTATCCAGGAACTGTGCTACGGCCATCGCGTTGCTGCAATGCCGGTCCATTCTCAGTTCCAGGGTTTTGATGCCATTGATGAGCAGGTATGCATCGAATGGGTTGGCATTGCCGCCCAGCAGCCTGTACCACTTCAAAATCGTTGTGTTCATCGCCTGGATGTCTTTCCCTACAAGCACGCCACCGATGGCAGTACCATGGCCATTCAGGTATTTGGTGGTGGAATGGAATACATAATCTGCGCCCATTTTGAAAGGCTGTTGCAGGTAAGGCGTGGCGAAAGTATTGTCCACGGAAACTTTCACCTGGAAACGTTGCGCCACGGTGCAGATCATTTCAATATCCACGCATTGGAGTGTAGGGTTGGCTGGTGTTTCGAGGTGTATCCAACGGATGTTCGGGTCGTTCTTCAGCAATTGTTCCAGTTCATCCGCATCGTTCAGGCGATGCAACAATGTTTCTATGCCCATTGGTGGCAACACGCGGTGCAGTAATTCGTGTGTGCCGCCATACAGGGAGAAATGAGACAACACTTTATCTCCGGCTTTCAGGTTGGCGAGGAACATGGTGGTCATGGCTGCCTGTCCGCTGGCGTGCAGCAGGGCCTTCAACTGGATGCGGTCCCCGTCTTTATCGGCTATACCGAAGCCCTCCAGGGCACATATCTTTTCTTCCGCTTCGGTAAAATTTGGATTCCCCCAGCGGGTATAGATGTACCCTGGTTCTTTTCCTTCAAAGCGCAGCATGCCCTGTTCCGCAGAATCAAAAGTGAAGGTTGACGATGCGTAAATAGGCGTAAGGTGCGCGTTATTGGGATCAGGTTGGTGACCGGCATGGATGGCGGTGGAGCCGAAACCTGAAAGTTGTTGTTTGCTCATGTTATTATTTATGAATGAAGGGAAGGCTTATTAGTAAGCCCATTTAACCCAGATGGCACCCCAGGTGAATCCGCCGCCGAAGGCCGCGAGCACCAGGTTGTCACCTTTCTTCAATTGTGATTCCCATTCCCAGAGGCAGAGCGGGATGGTGGCCGCTGTGGTGTTGCCGAAACGTTGGATGTTCAGCATTACCTTATCGTGAGAAAGTCCGATCCTGTCGGCGGTGGCATCGATAATCCTTTTGTTGGCCTGGTGCGGTACCAGCCAGGCGATGTCGTCACCGGTGAGGTTGTTGCGTTCCAGCAATTCATAGCTAACATCGGCCATTCCTTTAACGGCGGCTTTGAATACGGGCTGACCTTCCTGATAAGCGAAGTGCATTTTTTTATCCACGGTTTCATGGGAGGCGGGATTCAATGAGCCACCGGCTTTCATGTGCAGGTGCGGGGCTCCTCCGCCGTCGCTGCGCAGAATACTGTCTATAATTCCCAATTCCGGATCAGTGGAAGGTTCCAATAATACAGCGCCGGCACCGTCTCCGAAAATAATGCAGGTGGCACGATCGGTATAGTCGATGATGGAGCTCATTTTATCAGCGCCCACTACTACAACTTTTTTATACCGTCCGCTTTCTATCAGCGAAGCTCCTACCGAAAGAGAATAGAGGAACCCGCTGCATGCGGCGGCCAGGTCGAATCCCCAGGCGTTCACCGCGCCCAATTTGTGGCAGGCGAGGTTGGCGGTGGAGGGGAAAACCATATCTGGTGTAACTGTTCCCACGATCAGGCAATCTATTTCGGAGGGATCGATCCCTCTTTTGCGACACAGTTCCTGCACTGCCGGCACCACCATGTCGGAGGTCGCTTTTCCTTCGCCCTTCAGTATTCTTCTTTCCTCCACACCTGTGCGGGTGCGGATCCATTCATCTGTGGTGTCTACCATCTTCTCCAGGTCGGCGTTCGTAAGTCTGTCTTCCGGAACATAGCCTCCCACCGCTGTAATGGCGGCAGTGATCTTATTCGTCATGAAACGTGGTTTAAGTTTTTTTCAAGAATGGGTGTAAAATTAAGGGAAATCCTATTTTCGCAGTATGATCGCCTTTCTGAAAGGAAAATTTACGGTAAAAACGCCTGCCATTGCGCTGATGGATGTGCACGGCGTAGGATACGAAGTCCACATCAGCCTTCCAACCTATTCCTATATTCAGGATAAGGAGGAAGGTATGCTCCATACCTGGCTCCAGATCAGGGAAGATGCACACGTGCTGTACGGCTTCTATTCCCTCGAAGAAAAACAGCTTTTCCTTCACCTCATCAGTGTTTCTGGCGTGGGCGCCGCTACGGCCAGGGTAATGCTTTCTTCGCAGAAGCCGGAAGATATTGTTGCCGCCATCACCCAGGGCAACGTGAAATGGCTGGAACAGATCAAAGGGATCGGGAAGAAGACCGCGGAAAGGATTATTGTGGAGCTGAAAGACAAACTTGGTAAACACAACACAACTGTTCATAATATTTCATTGCCGGCAGGCAATAGTTTGGAACAGGATGCGTTAAATGCGTTAATCGCGCTGGGCATTGCCCGCGCTACTGCTGAACAGGCCATTAAAAAGGTCCTCAAAGCAGATAATGGAACCGAAAACCTTGAAACCATCATCAAAAAATCCCTGCAAGCTATTTGAACCATTTCTACCCGTTAACACAAAACTAGTTTTGACCAGACGCGCTTTTCAAATACTAACAGCAACTTTGTTGGTTGCGACGGGGTGGATTTTGTTTCAGCACAGGGCAATGGCCGCACCGTATAGAGCATTCCAACAACAGGACACCGCCAAAACTGCTGCAGATA
>CAMLPA010000244.1 GCA_946481605.1 uncultured Flavihumibacter sp.
TGACTTTTTTAGGTCAGTTATGGTCTATCATCCTGAGCCGGATACCATAAGTTCCATCCATGTATTTACCTGAAGCGGGAGGTGTATTGCCGGCCTGGTATTCTTTGTGGAGGAATTCCTTATAGATCAGCCCGATGCCTTTTCCATATACTTCAACTGCATAGTTTTTTTCAAAGTAGTTCAGCTTATCCGATTCAGAGCCGATCTCTTCATCACGTTGGTGAATGGTGATCGTGCTGTCAACGGTTTTCATCGGTGTTTCAAAAGGCATGCCTACCTGCTCATAAATGTAATCCCAGCCATCCATGTATTTGAAAGGAGAGGAAGGGGAGTAGGTATCGATGTAGCTGTTGCCTTTCCAACTGAAGTTCTCCCTGATCGGAAGTTGCAGCTTGATAAAACGAAGGTTGTCCTCGTTGCTTTCACCTGTTTTGCCGTTGTGCGTGATGGAATAGGTGGCAATTGGCTTCCAGGTGCCTGTGCCATCGAGGTTACGGATAGAACGCACCACCCGGTAAGAAGGGCGGTTCATGCCGTCTGTGATTTCTGCATCTACCAGATCGCGTGCCTGGTAGGAAACGGTTTTGAATGCGGTTCCGAAGTTCTGGGTAATGGTGGAGTCCAGTTGGTAAATGATATATTTACCCGGCACCATGGGCCAGTAATCAGTCAGGGCCGCGGTTTCCAACGTTTCCGTTTCTTTGCTGCATCCAACGGCCAGCAGCGAGATGGCCATTCCGGAAAGAAAAATCCTGAAAAAATGCTTCATGGTTCTTTGAGGTTCACCAGGTTATGAAACGGTATTCAGCGGCGCTTATTGCCTTTAAGAAATAATTGCACGCTGAATGATGCCCCCGCCAATCACATGATCGCCTTCGTAGAAGACCGCGCTCTGACCGGGTGCTATGCCTTTAACGGGCGCGTTGAACCTTACATTCACGCCGCCATCTTTGTTAGACAGTTCGGCTACCGCGCCACGGTCTTTGTACCGGATCTTTGTGATGGCTTCCATCCCATCAGTAATTCTATCGTATTTGATCATGTTCACTTTGCCCACGAACATGTCGTTCCGATCCAGGTCGGGCTCATCACCAAGCACCACAGTATTGGTTTCGGGGAAGATATCTGTTACATAAACGGGCCTTCCCAGGGTAATATCCAGGCCTTTCCGTTGGCCAATAGTGTAAAACGGGTATCCCTTATGCTGTCCCAACACCTTACCGGTTTTGTCCACAAAGTTGCCGCCGGCCACGCGTTCTTCGAGCCCGTCCACTTTTCTTTTCAGGAAGCCGCGGTAGTCGTTGTCGGGTACGAAGCAGATCTCGTAGCTTTCGGCTTTTTTAGCGAGTTCAGGGTAGCCCATGTCCATGGCCATTTGCCTGATCTCCGATTTATGGTATCCTCCCAATGGCAGCAGTGTTCTGCTCAGAAGGTCTTGCTGAAGTCCCCACAATACATAACTCTGGTCTTTGGTTTCGTCCTTTCCTTTGCTGATGAAAAACCTGCCATTGTCGTGTTGGTGGATGCTGGCGTAATGCCCGGTGGCGATGAATTCGCAATCCAGCGCATCGGCTCTTTTTAAAAGCGCACGCCACTTAATGTGGGTATTACACATCACGCAGGGGTTGGGTGTTCTTCCCGCCAGGTATTCTTCCACGAAATTTTCCACGACAAAATCACCGAATTCATCCCTGATGTCCAGGATAAAATGGGAGAAACCGTGCTCTACGGCGGCCATACGTGCGTCGTTGAAAGAATCGAGGTTGCAGCAGCCGGTTTCTTTTTTGCCGGTGCTTCCTCCGCTGGTGGCGTAATCCCATGTTTTCATGGTGATGCCTACTACTTCATAACCTTGTTGGTGCAGCATTAAAGCGGTGACGGTGCTATCAATTCCGCCGCTCATTGCCACCAGTACTTTTCCTTTTCTGCTCATATTTTATTGATTCAAAGTCAATTTTTACAGCTACATCAATTGGTGTGCGCTGCAAAGGTACGAAGCCGCGCGTTAAAAGCTGCCAGGTGTTTTAACCGGCAGTTTTTCGGTGTTTTTCTCAGGGTATGCTGCATAAAACACGGTTTTCCGGCAGCTAATAGCCGGATATTTTTGCTGAAACAAAATGAAAAGAAAGTGAATGTGCAGCATGTTTTTATTCATTGTGCCTTTTTTGCCGGAAACGAAAGGCACAGGATCGACCCATCCTGGCGGGGGCGGATCAACCGGCAGATTGTTGTATTGCTGAAGCAGTTGAAGCACCAGGCCCACCTGGTATATTGTATGTCCGATCAGCTTCATGTGATCCTTAAACTAAGCCCTGAAACGCCGCTCCATGAGTTGGCAGGCCGGATCAGGGAAAATACGCTCCAGATGATCAATGGCGTATTGCAGCCCCGGGGGAGGTTTTACTGGATGCCTGGTTATGCGGCGAACAGCATTGGCCGGGCGGAAATGACAGAAGTGGTGCGGAAGATCCGCTCCTGGGACAGAGAAGGCTGTGACGACTTCAACGAGGCGTTCCAGGATTTGCCGGTGAATGGTCCGCCGGTGCCGGGAACGGAAAACGGAATTAAATAATTTGGCTAAATTGCCGGCTCATATTTTTCAACTCAGAACTATGATTAAAATGCAGGTTATTGGCAATCTGGGAAAAGATTGCCTGGTGAACAATGTAAATGGAAGAACGGTGATCAATTTCAGCGTGGCGCACACCGAAAAGATCAAAGATGCACAGGGTAATCTCAAGGATAAAACGATCTGGGTAGAATGTGCATACTGGACAGATCGTACAGGAATCTCTCCTTACCTGAAAAAAGGGACACAGGTATATGTGGACGGAGCACCTGATATCAGGACATACACTACCAATGATGGCAGAAACGGCGCAAGCCTTTCACTGAGGGTATCGTCCGTTCAGTTGCTGGGAGGCCGCAGCGAAGGTGGGGCACCGGAGGGTGGTGGATACAGTGGCGGTTACGCAGGTGGACAAACCAGTGGCAACGGCGGCAATAGTTACAGTGCTCCTTCCGCGCCTGCAGGCAACGATGGCGGTGCTGATGATTTACCATTCTGATTAAAGCAGGAAACAGGAAAATGAAATAAATCTCCCGGTAGCCGATATGGTTATTGCCATAGAGTGGGGCCGGGTTATAAAGGAAGGTTGTATCGGTTCAGGTGCAGCCTTCCCAGGTATTGGGGGTGTTCTGGAAAAAGAACGTAAACTAAACGAATGGAAACGAGCACATATTCTTACGGGCAACTGAATGCATTCACGAAAGCTATCTTTCTGGCGATAGGCTGCTCCGAATCGGACGCAACACTGGCAGCAGAAGTTTTACTAAGTGCTGACTTACGAGGCGTTGATTCACATGGCGTGGCCAGGTTAAGTGGCTATGTGCGGCTGTGGGAAGCGGGCCGTATCAATGCCACACCCAACATCAGAGTGGTGCATGAAACGCCCTCCACTGCTGTGGTGGATGGCGACAGTGGACTGGGGCTTGTAGTGGCGCCTTTCGCCATGCAAATCGCCATTGATAAAGCCTCAAATGCAGGAACGGGTTGGGTGAGCGTACGCAATTCTAATCATTATGGCATTGCAGGCTATCACGCCATGATGGCGCTGGAAAAAGATATGATCGGCATGAGCATGACCAATGCAAGTCCATTGGTAGCTCCGACTTTTTCTGCCGAAAGACTGCTTGGCACCAATCCTATTTGTGTTGCTATTCCCGGTGGAAAGGAGCCTGCTTTTGTGGCGGACATGGCCACTACAACCGCCGCGAACGGCAAACTGGAAATCCTGCAACGCAAACAGCAACCCGCGCCTGCGGGCTGGATACAGGACAAAGAGGGCAATTCAACTTCTGATGCGCACACACTGAAAACAGGTGGCGCATTGCTGCCATTGGGGGGCACAAGAGAACAGGGAAGCCACAAAGGGTATGCACTTGGCTCGATCGTGGACATATTCTCCGCTGTGCTAAGCGGGGCAAACTATGGCCCCTGGGTTCCGCCGTTTCCCGCGTATGTGCCCATGCCTGAAAATATGCCGGGCAAAGGCATCGGGCATTTCTTTGGTGCGATGCGGGTGGATGCTTTCAGACCCAAAGAAGAATTCTTTAAAGATATGGAGCAATGGATCACGAGGTTCAGGAACGCAAAACCCATTCCGGGAGAAGAGAAAGTACTGATACCGGGAGATCCGGAAAGAAGCTATGAAGCCATTCGCCGAGTAGAAGGTATACCGCTGCTCCGGCCTGTAGTAGAAGATTTGAGTGCACTGGCGCAAAAATTCGGTTGCAAGCTTTAACTTCGTGCCCCGAAACAAAACATCACAAACCAACCGTTGATTGTCTGTTGAACAGGAGGTAATCAAATACTGCTCCGCGATTGCTCCAGGCACCCATCTGGTCTAAATCAATTGTATGAAAGTTATGAAATTTGGGGGTACCTCCGTAGGTAAACCCGAAAGAATGCATGAGGTGGGAAGACTCATCACACGTGATGAAGAACCTACTATCGTGATCCTGAGCGCACTGAGCGGAACCACGAATACCCTGGTGGCCATCGGAGATGCGATGAGCAAAAACGATAAAGAAACCGCCAAACAGAAGATCGACGAATTATACGCCCACTACCAGCAGTTCCTGAAAGATCTCCTGAAACAGGAAGCCACATACAATAAAGCGAAGGCCATCATTGATGAGCATTTCGAGTTCCTGAACATCATTCTCAAAATCTCTTTCAACGAGGCGCTGAATAAAGATATTCTAGCACAGGGCGAACTGATGAGTACCAAAATGTTCAGTGCTTACCTTGAAGAAGCTGGTATTGACCACGCGCTGCTGCCCGCCCTGGAGTTCATGCGCATCGATGCGTACGATGAACCGCAGGTGCCCGTGATCAGCGAAAAGCTCAAAGCGCTGATTGAAGAGCACAAAGGCAAAAAACTTTTCATCACGCAGGGGTATATCTGCCGCAACGCAAGGGGAGAGGTGGACAACCTGAAGCGCGGTGGAAGCGACTACAGCGCTTCACTGATCGCCGCCGCCATCAAAGCAAGCGTTTGCGAAATATGGACGGACATCGACGGTATGCACAACAATGATCCGCGCGTGGTGAAAAAAACTGTGCCCATCGAGCAACTCAGTTTCGACGAAGCAGCGGAGTTGGCTTACTTCGGCGCTAAAATCCTGCACCCGGCATCCATCTGGCCCGCCCAGATGTACAATGTGCCCGTGAAACTGCTCAATACTATGCAGCCCGAAGCCAAAGGCACCACCATCATGGCCGAAGCCGGATCAGTTGGGGTAAAAGCCGTTGCCGCAAAGGATGGCATCATCGCCATCAAAATCAAGAGCAGCCGAATGTTGCTCGCCTACGGTTTTCTCCGCAAAATTTTCGAAGTGTTCGAAAAATACCGTACCCCGATCGACATGATCACCACCTCCGAAGTGGCGGTCTCCCTCACCATCGACAGCAACACCTACCTGAAAGAGATCGTGAAAGAACTCGAACCATTCGGTACCATCGAAGTGGACGCGAACCACACCATAGTTTCCGTAGTAGGCAACGAAATCGTGAAAACCACGGATATGCTGCAAAGGCTTTTCGAAGCACTTTCCCCAATACCCGTGCGCATGGTAAGCTATGGCGGAAGCAAACACAATGTTTC
>CAMLPA010000245.1 GCA_946481605.1 uncultured Flavihumibacter sp.
CCCAATAGTCCTGTTCCTAAAAAACTAATCATAGTGGTTTGTTTTAAAATCAAAGCTAATATAACATTCACGGAACAAATGCCTGACCTTGAAATACAAACCACATTCATTAACAGCAAAGTTATGCCTGCACTCCAATCGGCGCAAAGGTGTTAACACGGATAGCAGGTTGTTTTTTAAACGGATTGCTTCGTACCATTTCAACCAGGTTAACAGCAAAAAAAAGAGCACACAACCTTTCGGCTGTATGCTCTCATCTGGTAGTATGCGGTGCTTAGTTGATCTTTTCCAGGCGCATATCCACTTTCTTATCTTTCTTGAAATATTCTGAAATGAATATAAATCCGGGTTTTCCTGGCATTACTCTTAAAGAACTGGCCGAGGATTTAAGGTTAATCTTATCGGTGGTCAATTTTCCGCCGTTGTAGGAGATGCTGTGGAAAACAGTTCCTTTATAATCTTTTCCTTTCTCATAATCATTGTAGCCCACCACGAAATGCGTATGATCTTTATCGGTGCGCGTAAATTCATAATCGTAAGCACCCATTGCTTTTGCGCCCAACGCAAGCAGGTGCGGTGATACAAAATCACCTCCGGGCAGTGAGAACCTGTTTTTGTTTTTATCGTACACTTTTGCCTCAAGGATATCAAACTCCTTATTAAATTTCACCAATACCATATCGGTAATATCCAGGCGGGTTGTACTCACCGAGCTGCTGTATCCACCCATCGCCGCGAGGGCCACGGTTCCGGCAATACCACCGGCGCTGGCCACACGTTTGTAGCCCTCTCCCACCGCGAATATTTCACCCGTTTCGGTCTGGATGATTTTATGGAAATAGAGGTACCCAATGTCTTCAATTTTCCCTTTGGAACTCACCGGGAGGTGCTTCGCGAAATCCGTACTCCAACTGTTGTATTTCTGTGAAACGATTTTTCCTTTCGGATCAATTGTAACCGCTGCGATGCCCAATGTGGCATCCTTCGCAAGTTTGGAATCCTTATCATAATAAGTACCCAGTATCAGGATATTGTTCGTTCCCGTAAGCGTGGAAATGTTGATGGGCAGAAACTTATATTTGGTAAGATCGTCCCTGATGTCAAATACTTTCCGGCCATTAGACAAATCAATCCCCAAAAGTGAACTTTCCATTTTGTTGGACATCATCTTTTCTTTCTTCATCACTTCAAACAATGCAATATTCGATGTGGCGCCCAGGTAAGAAGCCTGGTAGAACTTATAGCCTTCATCTTCCTGCACATAAGTGATCTGCTTTTTGGTATCGCTGCGGAAGATATTCACTTCAAAAGAATAATCTTTTCCATTTCTCAGGGGTATCACTGAAACATAGCCCTTATCGGCCACATCGTACAGGAATTTGTTCTGGCCTTCCTCTTCATTCATTTTCATGGATGGAAGCGCGGAAAGATAGGCCATAGATCTTTTATCGATCTCCTTCATATACGTGTATTTCAGCTTGCCGTCCAACGCATACACCTTAGAGGTAAATGTTTTCAACTTTTTGTTGAAGAACATGAACATCAGGGAATTCTGGTTGAAAGAAGTTTCCAGCAGATGATCATCCTTATCCGACTGAAAAACAATGTTCTTGATGGGCGCCAGATTTTCATCGATGATCTGGATGGTGTACTCATTGGTATTCTTATCCACCTTGTCGGAGATGTAATACACGAAGTAGCCTTTCACTTCCTCTGATTCAACGATGGTTCCGAAATTCCGTAACGATACGGAGCGGATGTTGTCGATCGATAACTTTTGCTGCGCCTGGTGT
The DNA here is from genome assembly GCA_946481605.1 of uncultured Flavihumibacter sp. The sequence goes on from CAMLPA010000245.1 coordinate 1,794, forward strand.
ACCATCGGTAATACGCAGAGCAGCAATCCTGGTAATAATTTCCTGATCATGTGTCTGGGGTTAAGGGTTTAGATGATTATTAGTTGTTGGATGATTGTGTCTTAAAATGAGCGGTGGCTTTCGCCATTGCTTCCTGAAAATCTTTGTATCCGGGGTATTTTGAACTTTCCCTTTGTAAAAAATAATAATTCAGAGAAGCGATATCGGTCAGGCTCAGGTTTTGGAGGAAACGAAGAAACTCCGCGTATTCCCGCTCCATTTCCGGGTGTGGCGCATCGGCGTGTTTACTCATCACGTGCTCCAGGCGGGCATCATACAACTGGTTCAGGCATTTGCCAATCATGGTGGCCAGGTATGGGTTGTTGGTTTCCTTCCTGTACAACTGCAGCGCGTAAAAAAGCGCACGACCGGTTTCTTTGCTGAAAAAGCAATAATCGATGATATCGTAATCGAAACGGCGGCCGAGTTTTTCGAACGTAGTACGGTTGACCAGAAAAAGTTGCTTCTCCGGCGTATGATAGGCATTTGCCCTGGAACTGAGGTCGGCAATACGTTTGCTGCAATCCGGATGCGTTTTTAGTGAATCCGCGACTGCCGAATCCTTTGTTGTTCCTGCTCCGGCCTCCAGCATCGCTTCTCCCAAGGACTTTGAGGCCTGCCTGATCCACCGTTCCCGGAACGGATATTGGGGGAAATTAAACACTTCTTTCACTGAAAGTCCCGGATGCTTGTGCCCATCTATACTGTCCAGCAATGCCAACGCTGTAAGGGATTCCCGTATATCGAAATTCGTTCTCCGTAAAAATTCCAGCGCCATAGAATCGGCTTCAGATTCGTTGTAACGTCCATGCCGCCGGTTTTTGTAAGAAACAGATTGCGCCAGCTCATTCACCGCGCGGTTCTTCAGGTATGCTGATTTTTGGATCTCCTTTAACTGCTGCTGGAACTCCTTTGAATTCACTGTATTTACGTACTGCGCAATCCGTTTGTTGGAATGATCCAGGTAATAATGTGCGAGTTCATGACACAGCACAAACGCCGCCTGACTTTCGTTCTTCAATCTGCTGAACAGGCCCGCATGGAAAAGAATGGTTCCTTCGCCGTAACTCGCTGCGTTGGGAATATAATTCCGGGAAAAAAGTATCCTGGGCTGAAGTGCCGCCAATTCAGGATTGTGTTGAAGAATACTTTCAGAAAGTTGATCGAGGTACGCTTTCGCCTCACCATCAAGCATCAGTTCCTGCTGGTCGTAAAGTTTACGGATATAATTGAACCGTTCCGCATATTCTTTTTCCAGTTCCTTTTTATACGTTCCTGAAAGGTTATTTTTATCTGCTTCAAATTTGCGTGTGGTGAGTTGGAGCAACTTTGGTTTTGCAGCCGTATCTGCCAGAGAAGAAGTGTATTGAAACACATCCTGGGCAAGGGTGAACATAGGAGAACCGATTGCCGCGAACAGCAGGACAGCCATGGAAAAGGGTATGATTAAGCGCATATTGCCGCCAGGGTTTAATGGTCGTTTGCGGCAAAAGTAAGGCAAGAACAGGAAATTTGCAATGTTCGCCACACAACACTAGCGCACCACCGTTACCGTTCCCTTCAGCAATATCGTGCCCCCTTCATGGCACTCCGCTTCCACTACGTACACGAAAGTAGCATTGGATTGGGGCATCTTCCCTTTCACGGCGCCGTTCCATCCTTTGGAGGCATCGTTTGGCGCAATATTCGCAACTGAATACACCACCTGGCCCCAGCGGTCAAATACCTGGAGTTTCTTCACCAGCCGGATACCGAATCCTTTGATGAAAAACACATCATTATGGCCATCGCCATTGGGGGTAAATCCATTGGGAATGTACACTGCATCCGCACCGCACAACACTTTAATGTTCACGGCATCGCTGGCTTCACAATCGTACTGTGTTTTTACGCGCAAGCGATAGGTGATGGTTTTGTCGGCATTGAACTGCGGGGTTTTACAATCCGTGCAGGTAAGTCCGGTGGAAGGGGTCCATTCATACCGAACAACATCCTGGCTCACCACTGGCGCCAGGGTGATCCTAGTACCAGCCGCCACTTCTCTGTCGGGGCCCAGATCAACGGTTGGGATAGAACCCACCGTTACTGTAACAGAACCGGTTTCATCTGGACAAACATTCTTACTGAAGCCGGTCACCGTATAACGGGTAGTAACAACCGGAGACGCGTAAGGTCGTGCGGCAGCAGGATCAGACAATCCATTCGCAGGGCTCCAAAGGAATTGATCTGTATTGCCCGAAGCGCTCAAACGTACACGGTCGCCAAGGCAGATCACCGCGTCATCGCTCACTTTCAAAGCAACGCGCTCGTCCACTTTTACAGTGATGCTTTCTTCCTGTGTGCATCCAAATTCGTTGGTCACTTTCACGGTAAAGCGGGTATCGGTTAAAGGAGTAGCGAAGGGTGTGGCAATGGCCGCGTTATCAAGGGGCGCAACAGGATTCCACTCATATTTTATACCATCTGTGGCTTGAAGCGAAACACCTGTACCAATACATATTGTGGCATTAGGTGAAGCGGAAGGAACGGGCAAGCGATGTACCGTATATGCTTTAAACAAGGTATCCAGGCAACCGTACTGTGTTTGCACGGCGAGGCCAAGTTCATATACCCCTGCTGTTGGAAAGCGCTGCACAAAAGGCGCGTCCGTTCCAGCCGGTTGATCATCCAGCAGCCATTGGTAGCCCGTAACCTTATCTTCAGAAACAATGCCCGCTTCAAAGCTGCGCGTTTCGCCCGCGCATTGCTCCATACTTCCGGCAATACTCAATTGCGGCGGTGTGGCGATATGTACGGGTTGTGCAAGCGCCATTTCATTGCGGCATCCATTGATGCTTGTAGCGATCAGTTGTATCGTATAGGAGCCCGGTTTTTTATAGATATGTGTTCCGGGAGCTGCATCGGTTGAAAATGTTCCATCCCCGAACTTCCATTGGAACGAACCCTGGTTTCCGAATGGAAAGAAGGAATTATTGGAGATGTTGACCAGTGCGGTATCACAGAAGTTATTTTTATGGATGGTGAAAGAAGCCTGTGCATCGTCCACCACAACGGGGTCGGTCATTTTAAGGGTGTACTGGCATCCTTCGGGGCTGGAAAGAATCACATTCGGAAGGTACTGCCCATACGATGGATAAATATGCGCTACTTTATCTGCTGAAGTGGACGGGTTTACAGGCGTACCGTCGCCGAAATCCCAGGCGTAGGTGGTGATGTTGGAACCGGTTACCTGCATGTTGAAATTAAATGGCGCGCAGCCCAGTACAGGGCCTGTGGTTAAGGCGCCGATGGGTCCTTTCACACGGACTTTCTTTGTAATGGTGCTTTCACATCCTCCCACCCCTTTCACCCGAAGTGTAATATCGTAGAAACCGGGCACGGCGTAAATATGCGGAGACGGGTTTTTATCTGAAGTACCCGTTCCTCCATCGCCGAAGTCCCAGGAATAGCTGCTGGCGAAGGTTGAATTGTCTTTCAGCACCAAAGCAACAGGCGCACACTTATCATCTCCATCCACGGTAAAATCTGCCTGTGGCTTTACCAGTCTTATATAAGCAGGTTTCTCTTCCGTGGACACACAGCCATTTTCGTCGGTGGCCGTCAGGCGGATGGTATAGTCGCCATCCACGGCATAAGTATGTGATGGCGCATATCCGGTAGCGGTAGTATTGTCGCCGTATTCCCATTGATAGGTCGCATTCCGGGCGGAGGAATTGTTGCTGAAAGAGATGGTGTACTTTCCGCAGGTCAATACATCTGCACTGCTGAAATTGGCTTTGGGGCGGTAACTTTTTACCAGATGGGTCACTTCATTTTCGCAACCGATCTGGTCC
>CAMLPA010000246.1 GCA_946481605.1 uncultured Flavihumibacter sp.
TTGCAGGGCGCCAACAACGAATTCTTCTTCGTGATCCTCGCCGGTACCGAACGCGTTTTCATTGATGGGGAACTGTTGCAGCGGGGGGAGGACCAGGACTATGTGATCAACTACAACACCGCCGAAATATCCTTCACTCCGAAGCGAATGATCACCAAAGACAAAAGGATACAGGTGGAATTCGAATATGCCGACAGAAACTTCCTGAACGCAAACCTCTACCTCAATGATGAATGGAAGATAAACAACAGGCTCACCCTCCGCCTCGGTGCTTTCAACAACAGCGACGCTAAAAATTCCCCCATCAACCAAACCCTAGACGTTCAGCAAAAGCAGTTTCTCAGCGACCTGGGCGATAGCATTCAAAGGGCGTTCTACCCGGTATCTTCCATCGATACTTTTTCAGCCGGAAAAATTCTCTATTCGAAAATCGATACCACATACGACAATAGAACCGATTCTATTTATGTGTACGATACCACAACGCTGGGAACCAAGTATAGTCTGAGCTTCCTCGCAGTGGGTCCGGGGAATGGTGATTATGAACCCGATTTCAACGGCGCGAACGGAAAAGTATACAGATGGATACAACCGGTAAATGGCGTTTCACAAGGCTCCTACGCACCAGTAGCTTACCTGGTTACGCCAAAGGCTCAGCAGGTGGTAACGGTAGGTGCAGATTATATTCTTTCCACCAATACTGTTTTAAACACTGACCTGGCGATGAGCAGGTACGATGTAAATACTTTCTCAGCAAAAGACAAAGGCAACGACCAGGGTTTCGCTGCAAAGTTTCGCATCAATAACACAAGAAAAATTGGTGGAAAACGGAAACATTCCTTGTTAAGCGAAGCAGGATATGAATATGTGGACATGAACTTCAAACCAGTGGAACGGTTGCGGAACGTAGAGTTTACCCGAGACTGGGGACTTAACCTGCTGGAGGCACCCGCAACGGAACAACTGGCCAACGCAGCACTGGAACTAAGGGATAGCGCAGGTAACCATGTCCGTTACCAACTCAATACCTATCACCGTTCCGATAATTTTTCAGGTGCGCGACATACGGTTTTGCAGAACGGGAACTGGAAGAATTTCCGTACTAATGTTAAACTGGAATATACAAAAGCGGAAGCGGCACGCACGAAAGGCTATTTCTTTCGTCCAACCATAGATGTTTCCAGGAAATTCAGTAAGATCAGGAATATCACTATTGGGGCGAATTATGCGAGGGAAGAGAACCTTCAGCGCGATAAATCCGCCGACACGCTCTCGCAACTCAGTTTTCTTTTCGAAACGGTGCAGGCTTACCTGCGTTCCGATGACCAGAAAGCCAATCGCTGGAACCTCGGCTACTTTACAAGAAAAGACAAGATTCCCGTTGGTAAAGAACTGCTTCAGACCGACAGGAGCCATAACTTCAACATCGGTACAGAACTGATGGGAAATGAACGGCACCAGTTCCGCATGAACCTTACCTACCGCACCCTGCAGGTGCAAAGGCCCCTGATAACAGGGACATTGCCGGATAAAAGTTTGTTGGGCAGGGCCGAATACAGCATCAGCGAATGGAAAGGGTTGGTGACGGGAAACGTGCTGTACGAACTGGGTTCCGGTCAGGAACAACGCCGTGATTTCACTTACCTCGAAGTTCCCGCCGGACAAGGTGAATACACCTGGAACGATTACAACGGAGACGGTATCCCACAGCTCAACGAATTTGAACTGGCCCAGTTCCGCGACCAGATGCGTTTTATAAGGATTTATACCCCCACCAACGAGTTCATCAAAGCCAACTACACCACGTTTAACTATAGTGTCAACATCCAGCCACGGGCCATCTGGAACCAATCGCAGCAAAAAGGACTAAAAGGTTTTGTGGCGCGGTTCAACTGGCAATCCTCCCTTCAGATCAACAAAAAAGAGATCGCCAGTGGCATCACGCAATTCAACCCGTTTGTAGGCGCAGTAGAAGATACTTCATTGATTACGCTGCAATCCATTTTCGCGAATACGCTTTCTTTCAACCGTTTCTCCACGCGCTGGGGCATGGACGTTAGCCGGTTGAGCAACGAAAACAAATCGGTGCTCACGTATGGTTTCGAAAGCAGGGAACTGAAAGAGTGGAACCTTAAAGCTAGATGGAGCGTAAACCGGGAACTGCTTTTGGATGTTACAACCCGCTCCGGAGAAAACATTCTCTTTACCCCAAAATTCGAGAATAGAAACTACAGGATCGGCATCGCTTCCATTGAACCCAGGGCTAGTTTTACGAGAAAAACCAACCTCAGGCTATCGCTCAGTTACAAAATGGAAGAGAAAGAAAACGAGATTGGTTTCAATGAAAAAGCGTTCAGTCAATCAGTGATTTCAGAACTGAAATACAATGTGCTTCAGAACGGATCGATCGGGGGAAAACTCACTTATAACCGCATCAGTTATTCTTCCAAAGACCCGGCCGCCGGCACCAATTCTACTGTGGGCTATATTCTGCTGGATGGGTTACTGCCGGGAAACAATATGCTTTGGAACCTGGAACTCACCAAGCGGTTATCAAATAATTTAGAACTGAATTTTCAATATGAGGGGAGGAAGCCGGGAGAGAGCCGGACGGTGCACGTGGGGAGAGCAAGTTTGAGGGCGCTGTTCTGATGAATGCGTTGCGTCGTGGCGAGAAAAAAATCACGCAAGGCGCGCAAAGGAGCAAGGACGCAAGGGGCGGTTGAGGTGCTGCTGGCCGAGGGATTATTTTCTCGCCATTGCTTCATACTTCTCAACAGTACACCGTAAAGGCAGCTTGAGGAGAAGCGTGTTTCTTAATTTATATAAATAAAGAGGAGGCGCATCATCAATAATGCGCCTCCTCCTTAATAATAACTATTGTAACGTATCAGGCTGCAATTCTGCAAATCAACATGCTGAAATATAATCTATGCCTTGCGTCCTTGCTCCCTTGCGTCTTTGCGTGAAAATCTTCGCGTGAAACCTACCCGAAAATCCCACCTTTCTTCAAACTTACTTTACCATTACCGATCTTAAATCCGTTCTGGAAAATTTCAACTTTGTAATCACCGGGAACATACTTGTCAGTTTGTTTCAGGTCGAAGCTTACGTTCTTGCGCTGACCTTGCTCGTATTCAACGGTGATTTTGTTGGTATAAGTTTTTTCACCTTCTTCACGGGTAGTGAAAGCTCCGGAACCGAGGCCGCTTTCAGTAACTACTTTACCATCAGGCGCAGTAACGATTACGAAAAGTTCTTTGGTTCCTGAAGTAGCGAGACGGTTGTCTACATCAAAAGAAACACGGAGTTTGTCGGCTTTTTTAGCTTTTGAGGTAGTCACTTCTTTGCCACCGCTTTTCTCGTTGAGCGCGGTCATATTAAAGTTGTAGGCATTCAGCGTGGAACCCACATCTACTTTACCTTCCAGTTCAGTTTTAACGGTGCTTACCGTATTGTATTCTTCCTGCAATTGTGCTTTTTCAGTGCTCAGCGTAGTGTTTGCAGTGGTAAGCGTCTGGTTTTCCTGGCTCAGACGGGCAATTTCTTCTTCCATGCCCATGATCTTACCGTTCAGTTCTTCGATCAGGGATTTAGCCCTGTTCAGTTCAGCTCTTGTAGCGTTCCTGTTGGAAAGAATGCCGCGGATCTCAGATTTCAGTTTTGTTACTTCAGATTCTCTTTCAGACATCTTGCCGGAAAGCTGGTTGTAAGCGCCGCTGATAGAATCGAGGCGAACGATAGCCGCATCATATTCAAGCTGGATGGCTTGTTTAGCAGAATCGGCTGTGATCACCTGGGTTTGTAATTGGCCTGTAACTTCTTTGTTCTTATTTTTATCCCAGATAACATAACCCCAGGTACCAAGCAGTGCTGCGATAAGTACACCGTAGATCAGTCCACGACTATCTTTCTTAGGCGCTTGATTCGGTGTGTTGGCGGATGGATAATTAGTGTTTGTCATTGCTTCCTGTTTTAAATTATTTGTTTAGAATTATTCGGTTTTATGGACTTTCAATCACTTCGTCATTTGTTGCTTCTGGATATTGAAACGGTACCGCAATACCCTGAGTATGAACAGATGCCGGAGTTATGGAAAGATCTCTGGTGTACCAAAATTTCAAAAGCCATGCCAGAAAATTTTTCCCCTGATGAAGCATACCTTCAAAAAGCGGGAATCATGGCCGAATTTGGGAAAATTATTTGTATTTCCACTGGATTCTTTTATGAAGATAAAGAGAAGGGTATCTGCCTGAAAATGAAATCGCTGTACGGCGACGATGAACGGCAGTTGCTGGAAGAATTTATTCAACTCACAGAAAAATTTCTGAAATCTTTCCCCGGAATGCAGTTGGGCGGGCACAACATCAAGGAGTTTGACGTGCCTTATCTCTGCAGGCGGATGATCATTAACGGGCTTAAATTACCCGATTTTTTACAGGTTCAGAACAAGAAACCCTGGGAGGTGAACTGGATCGATACCCTGCACTGGTGGCGCTTTGGCGATTTCAAGAACTACACTTCACTGCATTTACTGGCCACGACATTGGGGATACCCACTTCAAAAGACGATATTGATGGAAGTGAGGTGCAGCATGTGTACCACCGCGAAAAGAACCTGCTTCGCATTGTGAATTACTGCCAGAAAGATGTGGCCGTAGTAGCACAGGTGATCCTCCGCTTTAAAAATTTGCCGCTCTTGCCGGCCGGTAATACATTTGTGGCCCTGCCCGATGGAAACACCATTGAGGCCGAAAACTTCCCGACATGGCAGCCGACAAAATAATTGCAGACTGGAAAAAAGGTTCCTTCAAACCCGTTTACTGGTTGGAAGGAGAAGAGGATTACGATATTGATGTGGTAACGAATTATGCGGAACACCACATCCTCCCTGAATCGGAAGCGGGTTTCAACCTGACTATCCTGTATGGAAGGGATACCGATTGGGCCACCGTGATGAACGCCTGCAGAAGGTACCCCATGTTCGCTGAACGTCAGGTGGTGGTGCTGAAAGAGGCCCAGCAAATGAAAGACATCGAAAAACTGGAAGCGTACGTGGAACAACCACTTACTTCTACTGTATTCGTGGTGGCCTACAAAGGCAAAAAAGTGGACGGGAGAAGCAAACTCGCCAAAGTACTGAAGGAAAAAGGCGTGATGCTCACCACGAAAAAAATGTACGACAATCAGCTCCCCGAGTGGACGATGAACCTCATCAAAGGAAAGGGCTTCGACATCTCTCAGAAAGCGCTGCACCTGCTCGTGGACCACATCGGCAACGACCTGAGCAGGATTGACAACGAGGTCAGCAAATTGCTCATCAATATCGGACAACGGAAACAAATAACCGAAGATGATATCGAAACTTACGTTGGCGTAAGCAAGGAGTTTAACGTATTTGAATTACAGGCCGCGCTCGGAAGAAAGGATATGGCCAAAGCGATGACCATCATCCAGTATTTCGGGAACAATCCCAAGGCCGCGCCCATCCAGATGGTGTTGCCCGCCATCTATAATTTTTTCTCCAAAGTGTATATGATCTTCGGCGTGAGCAGCGG
>CAMLPA010000247.1 GCA_946481605.1 uncultured Flavihumibacter sp.
AGCCTCACCCCGCCCCCTCTCCTGCAGAGAGGGGCAATGTTTGTCGTATTCGAGTAGTTATTGGGGCGTAGGGGGATTTGTGTTGAATGAATTTATTGCTGAATATTAAGCGGCTTTTTAGCTGATTTTTTAAATAGGAGGAAGAACAATTTTCTTCAATAAAAATAACGCGTACCTAAACTCAGGCACGCGTTATTATTTATTAGTATTGCAGAAACAATGTTCAGCGCATATACAAGAGCGTAATCTCCCTCTTCAAAACTTTTACTCTCCCAAATAATCAAGGCTCCGCGCCGTTGCGCCGTTGCGAGAAAAAAAATCTCTCTAAAATAAGCCACTCCAAACACAAACAACGTTGCGAGGCACGAAGCAGCACGAGAAAATAATCCCACCGAAACAATCGCTTCCCAAACACAAACAAGGCCTTGCGTCCTAGCTTCCTTGCGCTGCGCAGTGCAAAGCACAAAGCAGTTGCGTGAAAAAAAACGCGAGAAAATTACTTCCTCGAAGAAACAATCTCCATATCCGCCCACTGCCATGCCTTCCTGAAACGCTTATCCACAGCTTCTGCCTCCACATTCTTTCCTTGCCCCTTCAGGCTATTGTACAACCCTTTCAACGCCCAGCCATTCTCCGGAAATGTAGCCAGGTCTTCAAGGTATACTTTCTCCGCTTCCGCGAAACGCCCTGCCTTCACCAGCCAGTGTCCCAGGGAATGGCGCACGGAGAAGAACCAGTCTGGTGGTTCGGTATAGTTCAGGTTATCTTCAATAACAACGGCTTTTTTCAGCAACTCAAAAGCGGGATCAAACTGGTGTTGCAATGCCAGCAATTCTGCTTCCAGTGTATATTCCGCGATCTGTGCCAGGTGTTGTGCGCTGTTCATGTCCCAGATGGAAAGTTTTTCCATGGCGGGATCTTTCACGAGCACCTTTAACGCTTTCAGTTCCGACCGTGCGCTGTTCGTTTCCCCCTTAGCCGCATAGGCCATACCACGCGCATAATGCCAGATAGCACGGGGATACAACAGACTTTCACCCGGCTGATCAAGTTTCAGAATATCCTCCCATTTTCCCAGGTGCACCAGCACATAATAGGGAATGATGTAAAAATGTTGCACGCCAGTAAATTCAGCAAGGAATTTTTTGTCGGCTTTACGGGAAATCATCCATGCAGCGTCCAGTGCTTTTTTACTGCTCCCTTCAAAAAAAGCGCAGGCGGCCAGGAAATGAATATTGTGCGGGTAATATACCAGCGGCACCATGCCCTGCACCTTACACTGCGCGATATAGGAACTATCGGCAATTACGGCACGTTCATTCACCAATACACCTTTGTGGTATTCACCAGTTCTGATATAGGTATGAGAGGGCATGTGTACGAGGTGCGCCGCGGAGGGCATGGTGCTTTCCAGTTTATCGGCATAAGGTGTGGCCTTCCCTGCTTCTTTGGAGGCTTCGGTAGCGTGGATATAATAGTGGATCGCACCGGGATGTTCTGGGTTGTTCCGAAGCATTTTTTCCAGCAGGGCGATGATCTCTGGTGTCCAGGGCTGGGGGGTGCCATCTTTCAGCCAGAGGTTCCAGGGGTGCAGGTTCATGAGCGCGTCGGCCAGTAAAGTACCGATGGTGATATCGTTGGGAAAACGTTGGTGCGCCTCCCGCATTTTTTGCGCATAAGCTTCGTAGTAAGGTGTCATATCTTTTTCTTCTTTCAAAGGAAACCTGGCGCGCATGGCATTGATGAGCGCCTGCTCCTGCCCGCTGGTATTTTCCACATATTTCAACGCATTGGCAATGGCAGCATTGATTTCGCCCAGACTGCTCGGATTTAAAGGTGCATTGTAATTTGGCCCGAGCACCAGCGCCAGCCCCCAATAAGCCATAGCGCAAGTAGAGTCATACGAAAGCGCCGTTTGAAACGAACGGGCCGCTTCACCGTGGTTGAACCCGTAAGTGAGCGCCAGTCCCTGGTTGAAGTATTTCTGCGCCATCTTATTGTTTGTGGAAATTCTGTATTTGAGGTTGCCCAGGCCTTTCAGCAAAGGCGCTTTGCCTTTGAGCAAGGCCGTAGGATCAAAAGATGGCGCACAATAAATGTACGTGCGGTTCCGGTTGTATTCCGCTTCGGGAATTTCATCATGCGCTTTCATCCTTGCAAAGACGAAAGCCACGAAGGCCGTTAATAAGACAATAAATGTTTTCATGACTGCTGGTTGTTTGTTTTATAAAATCGTTTCATCGTAAACCCCGTTAAAATCGGGCACAGGGAAATGGCATTGGAATACCTCCAGTATCCATTTGTTGGACCTGCCCCCGAACAGGAGCAGCATAAAGTTGTTTTGCATGGCTAAATGATTTGATTAGAAAACACAAATTTCAGCCAGAAAGGAAGGGCAGACAATCACCAAACGGTGTATATCCTTTGCCCGGATACGGGGATCATCTTGAGAAGTTGGGACGGGATCAAACGATGCGCTGGTGAATAGCTTTGGCTACGGCTTCCGTGAGTGAGGCCACATGCAGCTTTTCATAAATCTTTTTTACATGGGAGCGGACGGTTTCATAACTGATGTGCAGTTCATCGGCAATCATCTTATAAGCAAGGCCATTTACAATACAAGTTAACACTTCTTTTTCACGGGGTGTAAGCTGGTAATCGGGCGATTGTTCCGGCTTTATGTGCTGCGGAATCTGCTGAAGTTTGCTGAGTACTTTTCTGGCAATGGAAGGACTCATGGGAGAACCGCCAAACTGCATTTCGTTGATGAACTCGACCAGTTTCGTATTAAGATGGTTCTTGAGGATATACCCGGAAGCGCCGGCACAGATGGAATCGAATACGCGGTCGTCGTCTTCAAAAACAGTTTGCATCAGAATCTGCACTTGCGGAAACGCGGTTTTTAATTGCTTCACGGCTTCTATGCCGGTCATACCGGGCATTTCAATGTCCATTAACACCACATCTGGATTCGTATCCCGCACCTCTTCGATACAATCGAGCACATGGCTGAAAGCACCGGCCACTTCAAACCCGGGCACAGTGGAAAGCAACATGGTAATGCTTTCGCGGATATTCTTGTTGTCGTCGAAAATGGTGATTCTGAGTGGCATACTGCAAAGTTTGTACTTTAAATGATAAATCACAATCACCAAATCAGGTGACGGGAAAACGAAGCCGAATAGTGGTTCCTCTACCCGGAGCGCTTTCGATCTCCAGTTTCCCTTTCATATCGGCGGCCCTCCGGCGCATATTGCGGAGTCCGTTCCCGGAAAGTGATTTCGGGCTGGCGGCGGCCACTTTTTCCGGATCAAAGCCCGCACCATCATCTTTCACCATCAGGGTCACCCAGCCATTTCTCACCAGTACTTCCACGTTGATGCGTGCGGGACCCGCATATTTCAACGCATTGTTCACCGCTTCTTTAAAGATGAGGTAGAAGTTCTTCCGTTGTTCCATTTCCAGGTTCAACTGGGCGAGACCCGGATCAGATTCCAGCGAAAAAACGATGTTCCTGGCCTGCAACAATGGCCGTGCGAAAGATTCCATCCTTTGCAGCATGGTGAACATATTGTCGTTCCTTGGGTTGATGGCCCACACGATATCGTTCATTTCAGAAATCATTTCCCCGGAGGCAGCGCTTATCTTTCCCAAAGCGTCCTGCAAAGCCTCTTCCCTGCCCTGTTCACCATAAATCTTTGCCACCTGTGTGTAAACGGAAATACTGCTCAGGGTAGAACCCACATGATCGTGCAGGTCCTGGGCGATTTTATTCCGTATAGACTGCCGCTTGAGTATTTCGTTGATACGATACCGGTAGAAAGCGTAAATACCGGTGCCGATTGCCGCTACCAGGGCAAGCAGGAACCACCATTGTTTCCAGAACGGCGGAATCACTTCAATTTGCAGGATAGCTACATGCGGACTCCAGGCTCCTTTGGTGGCGGAAGCCCTTACTTTAAAAGTGTATTGCCCGCCTTCCAGGTTGGAATAGTTGGCAAAATTCCTGTTCCCAATAGCGATCCAGTCTTTATCGAAACCTTCCATTTTGTATTCATATTCCACGCCGTGGCAACGGAATTCAGGCGCGGAGAATTCAATGGTAAAATAGTTCTGGTTGTACCTAATTGGGATATTGTTGTTTTGGAGCAGGTGGCTGAAAGACTGGTTGAATATCCTGAAATCGGTGAACCGTACCATGGGTTCCATGTTTACGGAACGAACTTCTTTGGGCTGGAAGCGGATAAAAAAATTGGAACCGGGTAAATACATGGCGCCCTGCGCATCTTTGTAAATATGTCCGGTTACACCGCCGGATTTTTCCAGGTCAGGCAACAGGAAATTGGTGAACCTTTTCTCTTCAGGAGCATAACACAAGAGGTTTCCGTTCGCGATCATCCATATATTTCCGGCAACATCGGTTTGCAGTCCTTCTAAAAGGTTTGCGGGCCCCGGAACATGCCTGAAGCTGTTTCGGGGTTTATCATAAAAATGTAACCCGCCACCATAGGTACTTACCCAAAGCGAACCGTTTCCGGTTTCCACCAAATCATAAATATGGTTGCTGTTCAATCCTGATCCATCGTTATCGGAATAATAGCTGAAAGCTTCCATGCTGTTCTTCCTGAATCCCAAACCTGCGCCTGCGGTTGCCATAAGTGTGGTACCTTCCGAACAACGGAACACCCTCCGGATAAGGTTATTGCGCAGGTCCCAGCGTTGTATCAACTGAACAGCAGAGTCTTTCCTCGAGTACCAGCTTTGTGTTATCAGATCGTAATAGGCTAGGTAGTGACCGTAAGGAACTACCACCAGGGCGGGATGCGCATTGATGGTATCCCGAAGCACGGAAACGATCCTGGATTCAATAATGTTGTGGACCACGGGATCATCCTCCGTATTGGGCAGCAGGGAAACCGACTTTGATTGGGGATGGAAGCGGAAGAAAGAGAAATCTGTCCCCAGGTAGAAGCTGCCATCCACATCTTTGAAGAGTGCTGAAACCGCAAGTTTTCGTCCTTTATAGGTGATGGGAATATGTTCGAATCCGGTACCACTTTCAGTTTTACGGTACAGCCCATGACTGGTACCCACCCAAAGCGTATGGTCCTGGTCTTTCAGAAAAGCATATACTTTTCCATCCGTGGGCATGCCGGGCAGGAAATGCTGTATAAAATGCTGTTGTCCCGGATCGAAAGTACTGATGCCTTTATTGGTTCCCAGCCATACCATCCCGTTCCGGTCTGTATAAATGCAATTCACCTGGTTGTGTGCCAGTGTTCCTTCCCGCGCGGGATCGTGCCGGTAGTTGAAGAAGTGTTTGGCAACAGGATCATAAATGGTGAGGCCTGTTTGTTTGCCCCCCATCCAGATACAGCCCTGCGCATCTTCGTTGAAAGCGATGATGTCATCACCGGGAAAAGTGCCAGGTGTTGATTTTTTTGGGAAAGCGGTTTCTATTCCTGTTCTGCCGTCGGTTTTGTACAACACATTGTCCCAGGACCCGAACCATGTTTGCCGGTTCCTGTCGTGGTAAATGGCGGTAACGGTTACATG
>CAMLPA010000248.1 GCA_946481605.1 uncultured Flavihumibacter sp.
GCGGTGGATTTCATTGAGGCCACCCGCGAAATAAAAAGGCTGATGCCCTTGGCCAAAATAAGTGGTGGTGTGAGTAACGTTTCCTTCTCTTTCCGTGGCAACGATCACGTGCGGGAAGCCATTCACTCCGTTTTTCTTTTCTACGCCATCAAAGCCGGGATGGATATGGGCATCGTAAATGCCGGACAACTGGTGGTGTACGATGAAATTGAACCACAACTCCGCCAGCTCTGTGAAGATGTATTGCTAAACAGGAATAACGACAACAACGAAGCAACCGAAAAACTGATCAACTTCGCTGAAACAGTGAAGGCGAAAGGTAAAGAAATCGTAAAAGATGAAGCATGGCGCAATGAGCCGGTGGAAAAAAGACTGGCGCACGCGTTGATCAACGGCATTACCGATTATATAGATGCAGATACCGAAGAGGCCAGGCAGCAATATGCCCGCCCCCTCGAAGTGATTGAAGGGCCTTTGATGGATGGCATGAACATCGTTGGTGACTTGTTCGGCGCAGGCAAAATGTTCCTACCCCAGGTGGTGAAAAGCGCCCGGGTAATGAAAAAAGCCGTGGCTGTACTTACGCCTTATATCGAAGAAGAGAAAAGAAACAACCCCGCGGCCATACAGGGCGGCGCGGCAAGAATATTACTGGCCACCGTGAAAGGTGATGTGCACGATATTGGCAAGAACATCGTGGGTGTGGTACTGGGTTGTAATGGCTACGACATCATTGACCTCGGGGTAATGGTGCCGGCAGATAAAATACTCGAAACAGCGAAAAAAGAACGCGCGGATATTATCGGGCTGAGCGGATTGATCACGCCTTCGCTCGATGAAATGGTGCACGTGGCCAAAGAGATGAAACGCCAGGGCTTTACGGTGCCGCTGCTCATCGGAGGCGCCACTACTTCAAGAACGCATACCGCCGTTAAAATTGCGCAGGAATACGATCATGGTGTGATCCACGTACTAGACGCCTCACGAAGTGTTACCGTGGCCGGAAGTTTACTGAGCGAGGACCAACGTGGTGATTTCCTTGGAAACATCAAAACAGAATACACCAAACTGAAAGACGATTTCGCCAATAAGAAATCTGTTAAACAATACCTGCCCATCGAAGCCGCACAGCAAATCAAATCGCCCATCAAATGGGATGAATTCGTTCCGGTGAAACCCAATATGCTAGGCGTGAAAGTCTTCAAAGATTATGACCTCGCCGACCTGGTGGATTTCATTGATTGGGGACCTTTCTTTATCGCCTGGGAACTGCACGGGAAATTTCCGAAAATACTTGAGGACGAAGTGGTGGGTAAAGAAGCCACAAAATTGTACAACGATGCACGCGCGTTGCTCGATAAAATGATTACTGAAAAGTGGGTGTCTGCAAACGGGGTAATTGGTTTCTGGCCGGCCAACAGTGATGGAGATGATGTGGTGGTGAAAGATGGTAAGGATACCAGGCTCTCTTTCCTGCGGCAACAGATCAAAAAAGCGCCGGGTCAACCGCAGTTCTGTCTGGCCGATTACATCGCACCGGCAGCTTCAGGTAAAGAAGATTACATCGGCGCCTTCGCCGTCACAACCGGCATCGGCATAGAAAAATGGGTAAAGCACTTTGAAGACCAGCACGATGATTACAATTCGATCATGCTGAAAGCGCTGTGCGACCGCCTGGCGGAAGCTTTCGCGGAACGCATGCACGAAAGGGTAAGGAAGGAATTCTGGGGTTATGCTCCCGCGGAAACGCTTTCCAATGAAGAACTGATCCGCGAGAACTATGAAGGCATACGCCCGGCGCCAGGTTACCCCGCGTGTCCTGACCATACCGAGAAGTATAAATTGTTCGATATGCTGCACGCAACAGAAAGCACTGGCATAGAACTGACTGAATCGCTCGCCATGTACCCCGCTTCTTCGGTTTGCGGCTGGTATTTCGCCAACCCTGATTCAAGGTATTTCGGTATCGGTAAAATTGAAAAGGATCAGGTGGTGCAATATGCCCAACGCAAGGGCATGACTGTGGAAGAAATCGAAAAATGGATCAGACCTAATCTTGAGTACGACATTTAAAATTAAGGGAATAGGGTGTATCAAAAGGAGCGATACACCCTGTTCATATTACGGCTTGTGATGAAGGTGCTTTTGTTACTTCGAAGCATCACAAAGCCTTCCCTTTCCCTTTGAGCATCCTGTCCTGTTTAAACTTGATTTCGAATAATCTTCCTGTTCTCCCACTTTAATATTTCCAGAATTCTCATTTCACTCACTCCCTTTAGTAAACAATTCACTCCTTTATTAGGACAACTCGCGGAAAACTGTTTAACTCTTAGTAGTTAAATCTTGTTCAAAATGCTGGATAAATTATCAAACACAAAACTCCAGCAGTATGAAACTCAGCGTAAATTTTTGCAAGACCTTAATGGCCTTTACAGTAGCCGGATCATCGCTCCTTCTGACCAGTTGCAACGACGACGACATGGTAGAAAATGAAATGGACAACACCATCTCAGGGATAGTGATCGAAAGTAATAATTTCACCACCCTGGAAGCAGGTCTGGGAAGGGCTAACCTCGTTGCCGCCCTCCGCGCCACCGGACCCTTCACTGTATTCGCCCCTGATAACGATGCTTTCGCGGCCTCAGGTATCAACACCGCCGCGCTGAACGCTTTACCCCTTAACCGTCTTGATTCCATCCTCAAATACCATGTACTTACCTCCGATATCCCATCCGGAAGTGTACCCGCCGGACCCAATGCTAAAGTGACTACACTGAGCGGAGACTCCGTGTTTGTAACACGCAATTCAGCGGGTGTTTTCATCAATGGTATCCGTGTTAAAACAGCCGATGTAGATGCCAGCAATGGTACTATTCATGTGGTGAGCAATGTATTGATTCCGCCAGGGAACAGGACTATTGTGAATATCGCAACTGAAGATACTTCGCTCACTTACCTTGTTGCCGCTGTGGTAAGAGCAAGTCAGGGCTCTGTGAATGTGGCAAATGTGTTGAGTTCAACCAATGGTTTAACTGTATTTGCACCTACCAACAATGCTTTCCGCGCGGCGGGATTACGGACTATCGCAGATATTCAGGCGCTTGATCCCGCTGATTTGACTTCCATTCTTACTTATCACGTTATCGGTGCGCGTGTATTCTCTTCTGATCTTACAGAGGGAGCACAACCGGCAACAGTTAATGGGGGAACAGTTACCATTACACTTTCAGGTGGCGCTAAAGTTAAAGGAGCAGACAATGCCACCGCATCCAATATCATCGCGACAAACATCATGGCTAGAAATGGCGTTGTCCACAAGATAGACCAGGTTTTGATGCCTACACCATAGGACCGGAAATAGAAATGAATGGAAGGTGTATCAATAATTGGTACACCTTCTTTGTTTTGTGGATGGCCGAGCTACCCTTGGAACAGTTTTTGAAACACTTTCATGCCATGGATCACAAATTATTTTAATGGAAAGAACGAGCGAACGTAATCGTTGTTTTTTTGTTAGAATACTCACCATAAAAACCATCCCGATGCGAGCCGTGATCATTGAACCTGAACTTGCGGATGCCGAAAGGCTGGAAACCATGCTGTATGCCTGTGATCCTTCTGTTGCAGTGCTGGCGCGACTTTCAGGCGTGGAAGAAGCCATTCACTGGTTTCGCTCCCATCCCGCTCCCGATTGTATATTTCTCGATGTTCAACTTAATGATGGTTCATGCTTCGATATCTTTAAACAAATTCAATCTACCACCCCTGTTATCATCACCACGAATCATAAAGAGTTCGCACTTGATGCTTTCCGCCTGCTCTGTATTGATTATTTGTTGAAACCTTTCACGATGGATCAGCTCGGTGCGGCGATCCGCAAATTGCACCTTCTCCGCGGTCACGTACCGGATTATTCCGCGCTGAAAAACCTGGTGTCCTTTCCCAAACCGCGTTACAAGCAAAGGTTTCTGGGAAAAGTAGGACAGAAATTGTTTTTTATTGATGCGGCCAACATCAACTGTTTCATGGCGGAGAATAAAATTGTGTACCTGTTTTCGGCTGATGGATTCCGTTATGTGGTGGAAAATACATTGGAACAGTTGGAACAGTTACTCGATCCTGAATGTTTTTTCCGGATCAACCGCAGCGTGATCGTGAACATCAATGCCATCGAACAGGTGAAGCCTTACCTCAACAGCAGACTGAAACTGAAGATGCGCTTTTCCGGCGTGGATGAAAATGACCTGGTCATCAGCAGGGAACGGGTGCCCGTTTTCAAGCAATGGGCCGATGCCTGATCAGTCCTCCAGTTCTTCGCAGTAAAATCCGGCTTTCTGCAAAATCGCTTCAATGTTCCTGGCGCAGGCTTCAGCGCTTTCTATCCGAAGAATTTTATCTACATCATGAAGGTCTACGTTCCAACGGGAAACCATCGGCAATGTTTCCAATATCGGGGAAATGGCTTTCACCTCGGTATTGTTGTGGATGTCAGTTTTAAAAACCAGAATCTCCATAGGTTTGCATTAAGGTTGAGTAGTGCTCGTATTTTCATTCGCATCGCGCTCCCGGTTGTAGGAACCACAGCGGTTGTACCATTTGCTTTTGAATTGCTCCCTTTGTTCCGGGCTCATCTGCTCCCATTTCTCGCGGAGATTATTTTTCCAATGTTGTTTTCCACGTTTCCTTCCACCACCGCCTTTCCCGCCGAATCCGCCAAAGAGTATTTTGCTGAGCACGAGAATGCCCATGGCCTGCCAGAAACTGATGGTCTTTACCCCGAGTACTTCGGGCAGAATATTGTTCCAGAGACTCATGACTACCCAGGTGAACGCAAGAATGGCAAGGGGAATGAGTACCACCATCAGCGCGATCTTTTTAGCTATTTTGTTTTTTCTGTTCATCATTCTGATTTTACCGGTTCAGCATTTCATCCCGCAGTTTGGCAAGTTTGCCGCGCAGGTGCAATACCGCATACCTTTTTCGTGAAATAAGGGTGTTTACGGTTTCACCCGTTTGTTCCGCCATTTTTTTAAAAGAGATGCCTTCCATTTCGTGGAGCACGAAGGCCTGCCGTTGCTCTTCGGGAAGCTCGGCGAGCGCGCGCTGAAATTCTTCCCAGAAGACCGTTCTCAGGAAACTGGTTTCAGGATTCTCCGGTCCTTCGGAGAACAGCGCCGCCCATTCCTCATCGTCCATCAGGCGGGGACGTTGCTTCCTTTTGTTGTCGGTAATCTTGTTCCGGGCCACGGTAAACAGCCAGGCGGTCACCTGTTCAATGGGCTGTGTGTTGCCCGTGAACTGGAAAAACACCTCCTGTAAAATGTCTTCGGCATCCGCCTCCGTATCCACTCTTTTACGGATAAAACCCAGCAGGCGCCTGCTGTATGTGTTGATCACCCTGGTGATATTGTTTTGTCTGGTGGCCGTCACTGGTTCTATCGTAATTGAAGCATCCATGTTTGAAAGAGGTAGACGGACGATGCTTCCGGATATTTTAAAAAATGAAAATTTATTTTTTATACGCCCGCACCATCTCCCTTTTTCCCCAGGG
>CAMLPA010000249.1 GCA_946481605.1 uncultured Flavihumibacter sp.
ACCACTCACCCTGTTGTTCAGGAAACCGAAATCAAGTCCAAAGTTGGTGGTAGCCGTTTTTTCCCAGCGCAGGTCGCCATAAGGCAATGAACTTACGACCAGCCTTGGTTCTCCCGTCATGAGATCGGTAGCCTGTGCACCAACAGATGAATTGACCCTGGCGATGAGTTCCGGGCTCACATTGCTTACGATATTCCGTTGGAAACCATAAGTTGCGCGCAGACTAAATGCGGATAACCAGGCCAGGTTTTTCACGAAAGGCTCATACATCAGGTTGTACCGCAGCCCTAATGCATAAACGGGGTTGAACTTTTCGCCGGTAAATTGTCCGAAACGGTTGGAGGCATCCGAACGCACGCTGGCGTTTAATACATAACGGTTATCGAAAGCGTAATTCAATGTACCGTACAGTCCCATTGTATTGGTAACCCTGTCGGTATATACTTTTTTTGTGAGCAGCAAAGAATTTGGCGTAACGATGGAGCCAATTGTAGTAGAAACAGGGAGGTCTACAAAACTTTTGCCGCGTTCAGGAAGGTACCCGTAATTGGTAGTGGCGAACCCGGTATAATGTACACTGTTCGCCTCCTGGCCCAGCATGGCGGAAAAAGTATGTTTCAATGCGAAAACTTTGGAATAGCTGATGTTGTTGCGCCAGTTCCAGGATACCTTCTGGTTGTCGTCGGCGTTGTATTCTCCTCCGATGGGGAGTTTGCTACTACGGAAAGCCGCATCCGTGGGCCGTACTGTTCCATAGTCATACATCCTGATTTTAGCAATATACTCCGTACGTTCAGACGCATAAGTATACCCGTTGGTATTGGAGCTGCTGATGCTGAACATGGTGTTGAACCTGATGTTCCGGCTGATGTCGTAGTTCAGGTTCAGGTTGGCGTTCACGTTCATGGATTTGTTGGCGGAGCCGTTGTTCTCCAGTTCGTTGATCGCGTTAAAGAGGAACCCGCTCCGCAATTTATAATACGACAGGGCACCGGTGGAGTCGTAAGCAGGAATAGCACGGTTCACTTCGGAGGCATATTTGTATGGTTCCAATTTGAAGAAGCCGTTTGTCTCCGCCTGGTTACCGGATACGCGGATCGACGCATTGAGTTTACGACCCAGTCTTGTATTCAATCCAACATTTGCCGTGAAAGTCCGCTGATCGTTGCCCTTTGCCGTACCGTTATTGGTGGAATATCCGAAAGAGGAATAATACCTGGTGCTGGCATTACCACCAGAAAGATTCAGGTTATGGTTCACACTTACAGGCGTTCTGAAAAGAATATCGAACCAGTCTACATTGTTTACCTCAAGTTGCTTCACCCTGGCATTGAACTGCTCATAAGTAGCCCTTCCAAAAAGATAATCGTCGAGCGCACCGGCATAACCGATATTGTTGGAGTTGGTTGTAGACGTAAGCCCTCTTTCAAAAACTTCCCTGGAAACGGCAATCCTTTGTTTAGAGTTCATTTTTTCCAGTCGGTCGTAGGTCACCCTTTCTCCGATGTTCACCGTATTGGAATAACTCACCACAGGAGGACCTTCTTTCCCTTTTTTAGTATTGATGACGATCACACCGTTACCTGCGCGCACGCCATATATAGCGGTGGCCGAAGCGTCTTTCAATACGGTGATGTCTTCAATATCATTCGGGTTCAGCCAGGCGATGGCGTTGCCCACGAAATTGCGTACAAAGTCGAAGTTATCGGGACTGATGTTCCCCAGTCCATCAAGTGTACTGGCTTTAAAAGGAAGCGGATCTTCCTGGATCATGCCATCCACCACCCAGATGGGATCCTGCGATCCTGTAAGCGTGGACACACCACGCACAATGGTACGCTGTCTGGTACCCACCATGCCGTTATTGTTCAGTACCACCACACCGGGCAAACGCCCTTGTAAAGCCTGTTCTATGGTATTCACGCCGTTGAAAGCCAGTTCGGAAGCCTTGATGGTACTTACCGAACCCGCGACGTTCGTTTTTTTAATTTGCTGGTAACCGGTACTCACGGTTACAGTGGCCTCCATTTCATTCACTTTCACTGTTAACACGATAGCCAGATAGGCACCGTTTTTAACAGTCACTTCTTTGGGTTCATGCCCCACGGCCGACACCACCAATACCGTTCCAGGTTCAATATCTTTAAATTCAAACTCACCATTCTTGTCGGTGGTTTTTCCTTTGGTAGAGCCTTTAATGAGCAGGGTAACGCCTTCCAGCGGTTCTCCCTTGTCGTTGCGAACGATCCCTTTCACTTCTACGGGCGGAAGCACTTCAGGCAATCCCACGCCGGCCTTTCTTTTCACCACTACCGTTTTACCGATGACCGTATAAGTAAGCGGTTGTTCACGGAAACATATTTCCAGCGCGTCTTCAAGGGTCACCCCTTTCAGATCGGCAAAAACAGGTTCCGCCGATTGAAGCAATGCTTCATCGTAAAAGAATACGTATCCCGTTTGTTTCTGGATGGTTTTGAACACCGTTCCCATAGATGTTCCGTTCGCTTTAAGCGATACTTTCTGGCTGAAGCCGCGGGCGCTTACCGAGAGGCAGCAGGCGAGCAGCAGGAAACAGGTCAGTCTCATAATCAGCAGTAGTTTAGACACCCTTCTTCCTGAAAGAAGGGATAAATCTTTGAAAAGCATAAATTTGTTCTGGTTTTGGTTGAAAAAGCAGTGACAGGTCATTGCGCACGATGCCAGACCATACTCCGGGGTGTGTGTCCGCACATCCCGGTTCTGTTTCGTGCCGCGGGTGTTTTGTTTTTTATTTGCTGAGGTACAGTGTCCGCCCCTCCAAGCGGCATTTAATTTTGGCTTCTTCCAGTATCAGGATCACCTGCTGCAGGTCGGCATCCCTGGCTATACCGCCACCGAAGCGTCTTCCCGCGAGTGCCCGATCAAAATGTATGGTGATATCGTACCAGCGCGCAAGTTCATTTGCCAGCTCCGCGATACTTTGGTGGGTGAAGGCGAAGTACCCATTCTTCCAGGCCACCACATCTTCCACGTCTACCGGCATCTTCACCAGTCGGTTGCCTGCAATCCCCTGTTCTCCCGGCTCCAGCAATACCGATGATTCACCTGCACTGAAACGTACACTTCCTTCCAGCAAAGTCACTTTCACAGGGCCGTTGTCAGTATAACTGTTCACATTGAAATGTGTACCCAACACCGTTGTAATGGTGTTCCCGGCCACAACGGAGAAAGGTTTGGAAACATCTTTCGCTACTTCGAGGTAAGCTTCTCCGTTTACTTCCACCTGGCGACCGCCCGCACCAAAGAAGGCGGGGTAACGTACACTGCTTCCGGCGTTCAGCCATACCAGTGTACCATCACTCAACCGCAGTTGTATGGCCTTGCTGCCACGGGGGTTGGTCAAGGTATGTATCGCCGCAGTTACTTCCTTTTCTTCATATACGAGAGTGCCGTCTTTAGCTATGGAAACCGGAATACTTTTCTTGGCGACGGCAACATGAAGACTATCCAAAGAGATGCTTGTACCGTCTTCCAATGTTACAACTGCCTTAGAAACGATTGGGGCCACGATGGGTTTCGTTTGCTGAGCGATTGCTTTGGGCGTTTCATTTTTGGTAGTTGAAGGCTGGAAGAACTGGTATGCCGCCAATACAATCAGCCCGGTAACTGCCGCGGCAACGGCCAGTTTCCGCAGGAAAATAAGTTTTGAAGGTGCCTGCGAAGGCGTTTTCCGGATCGCTTCGGCCCTTTCTATCGCACGCTGTAAGGTGGGTGCCCAACGCTCTTCATCGTACACCAACACCGGTTGGGTATGCTTCAGCAGCAGCGTAAGTTCTTCCCGAACGACGGCATCGGGCGTTTCCGCGATCAAACGGAACATTTCTTCTGTTTCCACCGCGGAAAGATTATTGTCAGCGTATTTTGAAAGCAGTATAGTAAGTCGGTTACTGGTCATATTGTAAAGGAATGTTGACATCCCCTTTTATGAAACGATGGGAAAAAACAAAATGCCTAGTGCCGCCAAAAGTTTTTTTTCCTGGCGTGTTCACCCGGAAAGCCGTCATTAATACCCGCAATACCTATTTTTGCCGCATGGCTACTTCCAGAAAAACCATTGTGATCACCACCGGCGCAGGCGACGCGAAAAAACAAAAAGGAGAACCGGGCTTACTGATCGATCTTACCGCCGAAGGAAATCTACCCTTTGTATTGGACGGCATCCTTCTCGTAGAAGATAAACAGGGCAAAAGACTGACCCGGTTTCCGTTGCTGAACGAATCTTCCCTGCTGAAATTTAATATGGTTCCAAAGGAAATCAGGACCATTCTTTTCCGGTGTACCAAACAGGCATTACAGGAACAAACAGCCTGGTTCCGGGAAAAAAACAAGGATACAGACGGTGAATCCACGGAGGTGCTCACCGCTAAAAACCTGCTTACTTTTTTCTACAACCAGTTCCAGCAGCTCAAACCTTTCGCCGGCATGCTGCACTGGTTCTATACTTATATCGACCCTTTACTGAGTACCACGGCCGAGATCAAAAAAGCCGCCATCAGCGCTTATACACCCAAACTGCATTTTCAATTGCTGCGCACGCCATCGGGAAAACTCAGGCTGCTGGCTTATATCGATATCAACGGACAAAGTCAACTGTGCAGCGATTTCAAGCAATATGGCTTCCTGCTGCGCCACCGGAACGAGTTCTTCCTGCTGAACCTGCCCGATGTGGAAGCGCTTCGCCCTTTTGAATATGGTGGTTATATCGACCAGGGTACCGTGCCGGAGGATAAATTCATCCGTGAAAACATCCTTCCCTTAAAAGAAAAATACCCGGTGAACCTGGAAGTGCTGCTGGTGAAAAAAGAACTTTCCACACCACCTGAGTGCCTGGTAAGATTAAGTGAACTGAACGGCAGTTTCCTGATGATCAGGCTTCAATGGCAGTATGAAGAACACCTGATTGATGATGATTTTAATACGGAGACGGTCATCGATACGGCACTCGAACGCATTACCATCAAAAGGCACCAGGAAACGGAAAAGCAGGTGCGCGATATGATCCGCGCTACCAGTCCGCGTTTCAGGACGCAACCTGCCGACTATTGTTACCTGCCTTTCGCGGAAGCGGAAAAGAACCAGTGGTTCATCAAATTCTACCGGAAACTTTCAGAACATAATATTCCGGTAATGGGCATGGAAACATTGAAGCATTTCAGGTACAATCAAAATTTCCCCACACTTGCCATCAAAAGAACCACGAAAGAGCAGGGCTATATCGACCTGCAATTCGAAGTGCTGTACGGCCCCGAAAAGGCCCAGTTGCCAGACATTAAAAAAGCCATGCAGTTCCACCAGCCTTTCATCCTCCTGAAAGACGGATCGCTGGGTATCATTCCAGAAGAATGGAACAAACAATATGAAACCCTGCTCCGGCTTGGAACCGTCGATAAAAACACGCTCCGGCTGTCCGATAAACACTGGAACCTGATCGATCATTACCTCGGAACAGAAGCGGGAGAAAAACCCATTCTGAAAAAAGATTTTACGGTAAAATGGCAGCAACACCA
>CAMLPA010000250.1 GCA_946481605.1 uncultured Flavihumibacter sp.
AAACCCTCCTCCAAAGAAGGACTCCGGCAGATCATCCACCAGGAGCGGAGGATAGAACTGGCTTTCGAAGGACAGGCAGGATGGGATCTCCGCCGCTGGAAAGAGTTGCAGCAGGTACTCACGGCGCCTATCCAGGGCTGGAGCGTATTCAATAGAACAACTACGGGCTACTACCAGTTGTCTACGGTGTACCAACCTGTATTCGCCCGCCGCGACTACCTGTTCCCGATACAGGATTACGACCTGCTCACGAATCCTAACCTGGTTCAAACCCTTTACTGGTAAATATTCTATTTATTTTAATCTTGTTATATGAGACATTCTTATAAAAATTGTATCACCTTACTCGTACTAACGGCGGGCATGGTATTGCAGTTGGCTTGTAGTAAGTCTGATCAGTACAACGGCGTCATCTCTAACGATCCCACCAAACCAGGTCCCGTTACCAATGTGAAGGTGGATAATTTCAATGGCGGTGCCCACATCACTTACAGCCTGCCGGATTCAAAAAATATTCTTTATGTGCAGGCGGAGTATAAGATCAACGGGAGCACTTCACGGCAATCTAAATCTTCTTACTATTCCGATACCGTTACGGTGGGTGGTTTTGAAGAAAGCAAAGACTACGATGTTACCTTATTCACGGTCAGCCGTTCCAATGTGAAATCGGATTCCGTGGTGGTAAAGGTGCGGCCGGAAACCCCGCCTTACCAGCTGGTGGTACCTACGATTGAAATATCCAGCGACTTCGGTGGCGTACGGATAAAAGCGAAGAATGCCGTGCGGGCCGAAATAGGATTGATCACCATCACCATGAACGCCGTAACCCGGAAAAGGGAGATCATTTCCCAGAACTATACCAACCTCGATTCTATCTCCTTCGCGTTAAGAGGATATGATACGATTCCACGTGAATTCGGGGTGTATGTAACCGATAAATGGGGCAATATCTCAGATACGGTGCTGAATACCATCACCCCGATTTATGAAACACAAATGAGTAAGTCGCGATTCCAGCCTTACGTACTGCCGAAAGATGCCAGAACCGGCTTTGGCTGGGTATTGCAGAACATCTGGGATGGAAATACAGGTTCCCCTGGTTACCATACGGAACAACCTATTCAGCCACTGGTATGGCCTGCAGTAATTACGTTTGATATGGGACAGGCCGCGAAACTGAGCCGCTACACCATCTGGAACCGGGGCATCGATGGCAGTGGCAACTGGTTGTGGCAGGCGGGTGCACCGCAGGAATGGGTGTTATGGGGCAGGGCAGACGCGCCTGTTGACGAGAACATGCCGGATGAAAGCAACCGTCCACCGGTTGGTGGCACCACCCCGAATGGCTGGATCAATCTCGGTGTGTTCACCGCGCTGGATAAACCCTCTAAGTTGCCCAACCCTTTGTACACCAATGCCGACCTCGCTTTCTGGAACGCAGGCTTCAGCTATAACTTCTCGCTGGCGCTGCCAAAAGTAAGGTACATCCGCTTTGAATGCCTCTCGAACATGGCGCTGACCAATACCTTCTTTAACGTGGCAGAACTGACGTTCTGGGGCGACGACCGGTAGTATGCGCCGTTGCTCATAAGGTCATGATCACATTTTATGAAACGAAAAATTAACGGGATGAAAAATATTCCTTCTTTCAAAATACTCACGCTGGGCTGCCTGCTGGTGGCGCTGTCCTGCTCCAGGAAAGCAACGGATTTCAAAGACTTCCTCGACGATAAAGAACTGGTGTTCCCCGGGAAAGTAACCAATGTAACCGTGCTTCCGGGCAAGCAAAGGCTCATGCTGAAATGGGCGCCAAGTCCTGATCCGTCCATTACAAAATACCTCGTGTACTGGAACAATAAAATGGATTCCCTGGTGGTGAACGCCACTTCGCACAATCCGAAAGACACTGTTTCCGTATTAATCAACAACCTCGACGAATACAATTATTCTTTCCAACTGTTCGCCTACGATGCCGAAGGCAACAGGTCGGTGGTAACAGAACTCAACAACGCGCAGAGTTATGGCGCTACTTACCAGAACAGCCTGTACAACCGGCTCCCGCGGGAGAATACCCCTTATGTGGTGAACAACGATGGTTCCGCCACGCTGTATTTTGTTTCACCGGATACCATCAATATTACCACGCGCATTCAATATACCAATGCGGCCGGACAAGCTTCCGTGGCTTTTATCGGGCCGGATGAAACGTCGGTTACACTTCCGAGTTATAAGCAGGGGGAGCCCATTACGTTTCAATCTTCCTTCGTGCCGGTGCGCAATGCGCTGGATACTTTCCTGACCAATTTCGTGGATACGTTTCCCGATGTTTTCCGCCTGGTGCAATGCAACAAAGGTTTGTTCCGCGAGTATGGCATGTGGGGCGATATGTCGGCATGGGAAGGGAATACCAGTACATGGCGGCTGTGGGATGGCTCCAATGGTCCGCAGGGATGGCCCGATGTATTCCACAGTGGCGGCGGTGCGGTGCCCGGTACTTTCAGTTTTGATATGGGGGCTGTTTACAATAATCTATATGAATTTGAAGAAACAGGAAGAAACTGCTGCCATAACCCGACTGAATTTGAAGTGTGGGGAATTGCCGATATTACCAACGCGGTTCCGCCGTTGAATCCTACCGATGCCAACTGGAAAACTGAAATGCAGAACAAAGGCTGGACGCTGATCGCAAATGTGGTGCGTGGCGATGATGGTGTGTCGGCGCGGAAATTCCGGTTCATCGAAAATATCCCTCCTGTCCGTTACATGCGTGTGCGTGTATTGAAGAACGCCAATGGAGAATCTTATGTGAACCTGAGCGAACTGACTTTCTGGAACAAAGAATAAGCGGGACCTTACCGCATGAATAGAACATCCGATAAAAACCCTTGCTGATGTATTGTAAGAAGAATAGTTTTTTATTACTGCTGTTTGTTGTTTTTGCATGGCCTGTTTTCGCGCAGCAGAAAACGGGGGATATGCCAATGCCATTGCGCATCTGGTTTGACAAGCCAGCCGCACAATGGGAAGCCACCCTTCCACTGGGCAATGGTCGCCTGGGCATGATGCCTGATGGCGGCGTGCTGAAAGAAAACATCGTATTGAACGACATCACGCTGTGGTCCGGTGCACCGCAGGATGCCAACAATTATGAGGCGTATAAAAAACTTCCTGAAATACAAAAGCTGCTCCTGGAAGGAAAGCACGACCAGGCGCAGGCTTTGATAGATAAGGATTTCGTGTGCACGGGAAAAGGTTCTGGAGCCGAACCTTTCGGCTGCTTCCAGACAATGGGTAACCTGAAATTTGATTTTCAGTATAAAGGCTTGAAACCCGATGAAGTGAAGTTCAGCGATTATGAAAGAACATTATCGCTGAACAACGCGGTCGCAACAACCTCCTACAAAGTTGACGGGGTTACCTATCATCGCGAGTACTTTACCAGCTTCGGGAACGATGTGGGCATTACGCGGCTAACGGCTGACAAGCCCGGAAGCATTTCGATGACCGTGGCCCTCTCAAGAGAAGAGAAGGGAAATGTTACGGTAAAAAATAACACCATTGAAATGGAAGGCCAGTTGGAGAACGGCACCAACGGCAAAGGCATGCGCTACATCGCTAAAGTAAGGCTCAGGATAAAAGGAGGAACGGTTACAGGTTCAGGGAAAGAACTTGTGGTAAAAGAGGCTTCAGAAGTGATCGTGTTCTTCTCCGCGAAAACTGATTTCCGTGACCCCGACTACCTGGTGAATGCAGAACAGGCATTGCAGCAGGCCATGAAAACGCCTTACGAAAAAGAAAAGAAAAAACATACTACCGCGTATCAGCGTTTCTTCAATAGAATGAGCCTTTCACTCGGTGCGGGCAATACGGAGCACCTGCCCACTGATAAAAGACTGGAGCTGTTTTACAATGCAAAAACACCCGACAACCAACTTCCGGTACTGTTCTACCAGTTCAGCCGTTACCTCAGCATCAGCAGCACGCGCGTTGGATTGCTCCCCCCGAATTTACAGGGATTATGGGCTCACCAGATCCGTACGCCCTGGAACGGCGATTACCACCTGGATGTGAATGTTCAGATGAACCACTGGGGCGTGGAAGCGGGCAACCTCTCCGAACTGAACCTGCCGCTGGCCGATCTCGTAAAGAACCTGGTGCCACATGGGGAACGTACCGCTAAAGCCTATTACAACGCAGAAGGATGGGTGGCCCACGTGATCACCAATCCATGGATGTTTACCGAACCGGGCGAAAGCGCTTCCTGGGGCGTGACCAAATCGGGCTCAGGGTGGTTGTGCAACAACCTTTGGGACCATTACATCTTCTCTAACGATCAGCAATACCTGAAAGATATCTATCCTGTGCTGAAAGGCTCTGCACAGTTCTATGCGAGTATTCTGATCAAAGACCCGAAAACAGGCTGGCTCGTCACTTCGCCCTCCTCTTCCCCCGAAAATTCTTTCTATATGCCCGATGGCAGCGGGAAACACGCGAGTATATGTATGGGCGCCACCATCGACAACCAGATCATCCGCGAACTGTTCACCAACGTGATCACCGCTTCAGAAACATTGAATACAGATACTGTTTTCAGGAACCAACTCAAAGAAACGTTAAGCCAGATTCCGCCTCCCGGCGTGGTGGCCCCCGATGGCCGTTTGATGGAATGGCTGGAAGATTATAAAGAAACTGATCCGGAACACCGGCACATTTCTCATCTCTATGGATTGTATCCTGCAAACCTGATTACGCCTTCACAAACGCCTGAGTTGGCGGAGGCTTGTAAGAAGTCGCTTAACGTGAGAGGTGATGACGGACCAAGCTGGGCCATCGCCTACAAGCAATTGTTCTGGGCACGTTTGCACGATGGAAACCGCGCTTACAAACTGTTCCGTGAAATCATGAAGCCCACGCTCCAAACGCATATCAATTACGGTGCCGGTGGCGGTGTGTATCCCAACCTGCTTTCAGCAGGACCCCCTTTCCAGATCGATGGCAATTTCGGGGCAGGCGCGGGAATCGCTGAAATGCTGCTGCAAAGTCATGAAGGCTTTATCCATTTCCTTCCCGCTATCCCCGATGTGTGGAAGGCCAAAGGAAAAGTCACGGGCATGAAGGCCAGGGGAAACCTCACGGTTGATTTTGAATGGGTGAATGGTGTGGTGATGAATTTTAAAATTACCAGCACTGAAAAAATGCCAGTAACACTGGATACCTACGGACTGGGTATTCGTGTGGAAGGAAGGAAAAAACCTTCCGTGAAAATTAAAGTGAATGGCCAGATGCAGGATGTGCTGGTAGAACCGTATAAAAGCAGGAAATGAGGAGGAAAAGGATTTCGCGGCTGATGTTGCTCATCGTTTTGTGTCTGAGCTTGAAATGGAGTGCGGCGCAACCGCTGCTCCCGAAAATATTCGGCGATAGTATGGTGCTGCAACGTGACCTTCCCATCAAAATATGGGGATGGGCCACCCCTGGCGAAACCGTAACGGTAAAACTGCACGGGCAAATGCGCCAGGCCACAACAGGCGCTGATGGGAAATGGA
>CAMLPA010000251.1 GCA_946481605.1 uncultured Flavihumibacter sp.
AAATATGAATTGTATCCCTCGGGAAAAAATACTTTTATTGAGTATGACGATGACGGTAAAACGGAAGCCTGGCGCTCCGGAGCAGGCGCTTCTACCAAGATTGAATCTGTGGTAGACAATAAGCATACATTAACCGTTACGGTTCATCCCACACAAGCAGGATTTGATGGTTTTGTGCGAGCGAAAACAACAACGTTTGTGGTGAATATGACCCAACAACCCAAGCAGGTTGCTGCAAGTATCGGTAAAAAGAAAATCGCGTTAACGGAAGTGCGTTCAATAGAAGAATTCGGGCGCAAAGAAAATGTTTATTTCTACCACGCATCACCGGAGTTGAACAGGTTCGCCACACCCGGAAGTCCGTTCGAAAAAATAAGTATCGTCAAAAACCCGCAGTTGCTGGTAAGGCTCGCCACCACTGATGTTACAAGTAATACAGTAGCATTGAAAATTGAAGGATTCAGTTTTGAACCAAAAGATAAATTGAAGGTTACCTCCGGAAAAATTTCCACACCCGCAACGGCACAGGTGCGCGAGGAACAACGTAGCGCTTACACGCTTACCCCAAGTTGGGAGGTGATACCCAATGCCGATTATTACGAAATTGATTTTCAGGGAATGCTTTATTCCACGATCAGGGATACAAGCCTTTTGTTTGAAGGACTTACTCCCGAAACGGATTATCAATTCAAACTCAGGGCCGTAAACAAAGAAGGGTATTCAGCATGGAAAACCTTCAGCGCCACCACCCGGAAAAATCCTTTGGAGTATGCTATACAGTCGATTACCGCACGCTCCACCGCTGAAGACCAGGGCGGATCGGATATCGGAAAGCTGTTTGATTTTGATGAAGGGAGCATGTGGCATACCAAATGGGGCGCAAAAGCGGTGCCTTTCGAATTTGTGCTGGACCTGAAAGCGATTTATATGCTCGATAAATTCCATTACCTTCCGCGCAGCGGAAGGGGCAACGGCATGCTCTTGCGCGGAAGCGTTGCTTACAGCGCTGATAAACTCAACTGGACTAAAGCCGGAAACTTCCAATGGCAGCCCAACGATTCCGTAAAAATATTCGGCTTTCCCAACCAGCCTTCCGCAAGGTATATACGCATCTCCGTTACTGAAGGGGTGGGCGGATTCGGATCAGGCCGCGAATTGTATGTTTTCAAAGTGCCCGGAACTGAAAGTTATTTACCCGGCGACATCAACAACGACCATGTTATTGACCGCAACGACCTTACCGCTTACCTCAACTATACCGGTCTCCGCAAAGGTGACGGCGACTTCGACGGCTATATCAGCAACGGAGATGTGAACCGGAACAACCTGATTGATGCCTACGATATATCAGTAGCGGCCACACAACTGGAAGCCATTGAAAACGGTAACGAACAACCGAAGCCGGCTGGTCGCATAACGCTCAGTACTTCAAAAAAAGAATACCAGCAGGGAGAAACCATTTCCGTTAAAGTTACAGGTACCGATCTTAAAGCCGTGAACGCGTTGGGCTTTTCACTTCCTTACAATCCGCAGGACCTCGAATACACAGGTATCCAGGATTTGCAGGTAAACGGCATGGAGAATTTCACTTATGACCGTTTGCATACAAATGGTGCACGCAGCCTGTATCCTACATTCGTTCATCTGGGGGCTAAAACACCACTCACCGGAACTTCGGATTTGTTCATCATCACTTTCAAAGCAAAACGAAAAATCAGGCCCGATTTCAAACCTGCTGATGGGGTTCTGGTAAACCAGCAACTGGAAACCGTACAGTTTTAAAAAGCGATGCAGGGCTAAAAAGCAGCCATAGTCAATTCGTTGTTCACCATGGCACCTGCCATATTGCCTCCGGCCACTGCATTGGCGACCGAGCGCATCATGGAGGTGTTGTCGCCACACGCGAAAATGTGTTCTATACTGGTTTGCTGGAAGGCGTTTACTTCAATATAACCATGTTCATTCAACCTGCAACCAAGCATTTCGGGTATATTACAATGTTGTTCGAAAGCAGGTCTTGCATAAATGGCCTTCAGCGGGAATGCGGTGCCATCTTTAAAAAGAAGGGCTTTAAGCGCGCCGGATGCATGTTTCAGGGCACTGATCTCTTTTTCCACCACCTGGATATTGTAGCTGTTGATCTTTTCCAGTTGTTCGGGTAAAAATGTTGCTTTCCCGTTGGTGAAGATGGTCAGTTCTTTTGTCCAGTTGCTGATCAGTTGCGCATAATGGAAAGCGTTATCGCCATTGGCCAGGATACCTGTGTTTTCATGGCGCACTTCATAACCATGGCAATAGGGGCAGTGGATCACGGAAATTCCCCAGCACTCAGCGAATCCTTCAAGCGGGGGCATAATATCTCTGATGCCCGTGGCAAAGATGAGTTTGGGCGCATAAAAAGTTTCACCCGCCGTGGTATTGATGGCGAACCCGTTGTCGTTTTTTGATCCGCCGGAAGCAATGCCATTGAAAAACTGCACAGTTGGATATTGCTGCACCTGCATCCGTGCTTTTGCTGCTATTGCGGCTGGTTTTTCGCCATCCTGGGTAATGAAATTATGGGAGTGTGGTGTTTGTCGGTTGCAGGGAACTCCGCTATCGATCACCAGCACCTTTCTGAGTGCGCGGCCCAATGCCATGGCTGCTGACAAACCTGCGTAGCTTCCTCCGATGATGATGACTTCGAAATGGTTGTTGATGCTCATGTGAAATGTTTCTTTCACAAAAGTAGTCCTTTTTTGTTAATTGCATCTTTGTTGCAAAATAAGCCTGAAAGATTATTCCTTCCCGCTTGATCCCCTTACCATCAGTTTCGATTCCAACACAATTCTTTCGTTGGCGGGCTGCCGTTTTTTCTTATCCAGTCTTTTGAAAAGCTGAGTTGCAGCGGCGGCGCCCATCTCGAATGCCGGCTGCGCGATGGTGGTTAAGGTTGGACTCAATATGAGCGAGGCCTGGAGATTGGTAAAACTCAGTAGTTTGATGTCATCCGGAATGGACAAACCCAGTTTCTTGCAAGCGAGATATACCGGGGTGGTCAGTTTTTCTACAGAAGCGATGAGCCCGTCGGGATGGTATTTTCTTTTCAATAAATTTTCGATCGTCCTGCAATTTTGGTCAAGGTTGCTGCCACAAAGAATAATATCGGAATCCCTGAATTTTATTTTATTTTCTTCCAGTCCTTTCCGGTACCCGTCCATTCTTTTTTTGCTGATGTGTACAGCGGGAGAGGTACACAGGTAGGCGATCCGGGTGCATCCTTGTTCGGCGAGGTGTTGCGCGGCCTGGAGACCGCATTCAAAATCGTTGGTGGTAATGCAGGATGTTTCCACGTCTTCACAAACCCTGTCGAAAAAAATAACGGGCACACCAGTATCGATGATCTCTTTCACGTGATCGCCTGAACCGGTTTCCTCACTAACGGAGATGAGTATCCCATCAACGCGGCCACTTTTAAATTCAGACAGAATGGCTTTTTCTCTTTCAAAACTTTCATGGGTGAGGTAGATGAGTACGTGATACCCTTTGTTGATGGCCACCGATTCAATGCCGTTGATGGCCTGGGAAAAGAAACTGTCGGCCACCTCAGGAAGCACTACGGCGATGGTTTTGCTGACCCTTCCGCGCAGGCTGCTGGCATAGGGGTTAGGACTATAATTGAGCTCCTTGGCCAGCTCCATTACCCGGATTTTGGTAGCAATGCCTATCTCATAACTGTCCTTCAATGCGCGTGAAACTGTGGCGATCGATACACCAAGTCGTTCGGCAATATCTTTCAAAGTTGCGGGGTGATTCATGTGTAAATTTAGTGTATCTGATTGATTATGAATAAATGTACGAAAACGTTTACGTAAATAAAATCTTAACGTTTCATTTTTCTTCTGAAAAAATATTCCACTTTAGCCTTCGAAATAAGCGATTGCCATCTATAAAAACGACTGCCTGATATGATAAACACAATACTTCCTCTCCAGTATACGGACAAGCCCATAACAGTGCTCCATTAATTTTTTACCGGCAATAATTTCCTTTCCTCTTCAGCAATAAACAAACACCATGGACAATAAAATAGAAGCCACCCCTTTAAAGAACCTGGATGAATGGGAAGACGATGTGCTCCGTCGTTATCCTGATCCTGAAAGCATTGCCACGGCGAAGAAAACGGATGAATACCGCAACTATGAAGCGCCCGTGCGCGATACGGTGAAAGAGTTTTACCGCCTGAACCATACTTACCAGACTTACGATTTTGTGCAGGAGAAAAGAAGCGACTTCCTGAAGTTCGACAAAAAAGAAATGACGATATGGGATGCGTTCGACTTCCTGAACCAACTGGTAGACGATTCAGATCCCGATACGGACCTTGATCAGTTGCAACACCTGCTCCAGGCTTCTGAAGCCATCCGCAAAGATGGACACCCCGACTGGATGGTACTTACCGGGCTGATGCACGATATGGGCAAGGTGCTTTGCCTGTTCGGTGAACCCCAATGGGCGGTGGTAGGAGATACCTTCCCCGTTGGCTGCGGGTATTCCGACAAAGTGGTGTACCCCGAATTTTTCAATCACAATCCCGATTATAATCACGAAATTTACAGCACGAAATACGGCGTATATGAGCCCGGTTGCGGTCTGCGGAACGTGCACATGTCGTGGGGACACGATGAATACGTTTACCAGATGCTGAAAGACCATCTTCCCGAGCAGGGCCTCTACATGCTCCGTTACCATTCTTTCTATGCCTGGCACCGCGAAGGCGCTTACGAGCACCTGCTGGATGACCACGACAGGCAGATGCTGAAATGGGTGCAACTTTTTAACCCCTACGACCTATACTCAAAAAGTCCCGAGCCACCTGACTGGAAAAAACTGAAAGGATATTATGAGGACCTGGTGGGCAAATACCTTCCATCCACCCTGAAATTCTGATATACTTTCTTTTCGCTTTCTCACTTAAAACAAAAAAACTAAAATTGATTGCTTATGCTTAGGCTCCTGACGATGCTGTGCGCATCTAAAAAAGCGTCGGTTCCATTCATTTTCCTGCTCACCCCATTCTTATTATTCGCCCAGGCCACCAAAAAAGGAAAGGTGGTAGACGATAAGGGCCAGGGTGTGCCAGGCATCACCATTTCGGTGAAAGGAACCGGAAGTTCCACCGCTTCAAAAGAGGATGGAACTTTTGCCATTGCCGCAAAAACAGGCGATGTACTCGTATTCAGCGGTATCTCTTATGAAACAAAAGAAGTTCCTGTAACCAGCCAGGAAACATACAATGTAACCATCGCCACTTCGGCCGCCACCCTGGGCGACCTGGTGGTGATCGGTTATGGTAAAGGATCTAAGAAAACACTGACCAGTTCTATTACCACGGTTCGCCCGGAAGACATGAACCGCGGCGCTATTGCTGACGTTGGTCAGTTGCTGCAAGGTAAAGTTCCGGGCCTGAACATTACAGCAAGTGGTGACCCTAACCGTCCTGCTGCAGTGATTTTGCGTGGTGCTTCTACAGTGAACAGTCCGAGCGGACCTTT
>CAMLPA010000252.1 GCA_946481605.1 uncultured Flavihumibacter sp.
GCGTGAAAAAAATCACGCAAACCCTACTTCCCCAGATACCCCACCACGCGCCTGAAAGTCTCTTCCTCACTCAATTCCTCCGGAACAAATTTTTCCCCGATCACCTGCTCGTACAGCTCAATATAGCGTTGCGAAATTGTTTGGATCCATTCGTCACTCATGTCGGGAACGGATTGCCCTTCCTTGCCCATGAAGTTGTTGGCGATGAGCCATTCCCTTACGAACTCTTTGCTCAGTTGTTTTTGCTTTTCACCTTTCTGTTGCCTTTCTTCATAACCATCGGCATAGAAATAACGGGAGGAATCAGGTGTATGGATTTCATCCATCAAATAAATGGTATCACCGATTTTACCGAATTCATATTTGGTATCCACGAGGATCAATCCGCGTTTGGCGGCAATTTCCTTTCCACGTTGAAAAAGTGCCAATGTATACTTTTCAAGTTGGCTATAATCAACTTCAGAAACGATGCCGCGCTCGATGATCGCTTCTCTGGAAATATCTTCATCATGTCCCACTTCTGCTTTGGTGGAAGGGGTGATGATAGGGGTGGGGAAGTAATCATTCTCCTTCATGCCATCCGGCATGGGAACACCACAGAGTTCACGTAAACCGGAATTATAGGTTCTCCACGCGTGTCCGGTGAGGTTGCCTCTCACCACCATCTCTACCCGAAACGGGGTACACTTTTTACCAATGGAAACATTGGGTGCAGGGGAGGCTTCCAGCCAGTTAGGACAAATATCTTCCGTCGCCTTCAGCATGTATGCAGCAATCTGGTTTAAAACCTGTCCTTTATAAGGGATAGGCCTGGGAAGGATCACGTCAAAAGCTGAAATCCGGTTCGAAGCGATCATCACCAGCAGGTCATCACCAATCGTATATACATCACGTACTTTACCCTTGTAAAAGGCTGTTTGGCGGGGGAAGGAAAAATTACTCATGCCGCGAAGTTATATCTCCTACCCAAATACCCCAAAAAATACCTCTAACCTTCATGTAATCAATTAGTTTGGGGAAAAATATTTTTTTCATGCAACCACAAACTAATTGTAAATTCAAGTATGTTTATCGCCTAAACAAAAACTACAGTTATGAGAAAGAGCTTCCGTTACGCCCTCGCTCTGATGATGACTGCCTTTATCTCGATTGCCACCATTGCGCAGACTGCTACCATCTCCGGAACCGTGAAGCATGCTTCCACTGATGAAACCGTATCCGCAGTTTCCGTGACCATCAAAGGCTCGACAACTGGCACCTTCACAGACGACAAAGGTTTCTTCCGGTTAACCACCAATCAGAAACCCCCATTTATACTCGTTTTTTCCTCCATTGGGTTCGAAACCAAAGAAGTCAATGTAACCTCGATTACTGAAGAACTCTCGGTTACCATTACCCCAGGCGCCGCCATGGGCGAAGAAATCGTAGTGGCAGCTTCCAGGTTACCCGAACGCATACTCGAATCGCCCGTTACCGTGGAAAGGGTGAATGCTTCCACCATAAGAAATATGCCCGCACCCAACTTCTACGAAGGGATGGCCAATCTGAAAGGCGTGGATATGACCACTTCAAGCCTCACTTTCCGCACCGTGAGTACCCGCGGCTTTAACGGAAGCGGTAACCTCCGTTTCAACCAGTTCATCGACGGGATGGACAACCAGGCTCCCGGACTGAACTTCTCCGTAGGCAACGTGATCGGCATGACCGAACTGGACGTGGAAAGTGTGGAACTGTTGCCCGGCGCATCTTCTGCCCTCTACGGCTCCGGCGGTATGAATGGTACTTTACTGATGAACAGTAAGAACCCGTTCCGCTACCAGGGACTGAGTTTCCAGATCAAACAGGGTGCTATGCACACGGATGGAAGTCAGCGCGATATCTCCCCCTATTACGATTGGGCCGTGCGCTATGGAAAAGCCTTCAACAATAAATTCGCGTTCAAACTTTCCGCTCAATACATTCAGGCCCGCGACTGGCAGGCGGAAGATTTCCGCAACCTGGACCGCAACAACGTGTTCAGTGCCATCAAAAGTGGTGACCGCAATTCTGATCCCAACTACGACGGCGTGAACGTATATGGAGATGAGGTTTCTTTCAACATGAGAACACTTTCATCCATTATTGTCGGCACCGCGCAACAACAATATGTGGCCCAATACATGCAGGCCACGGGAAATATGCCTTCCGCCACTGAAATTGATGCATTTCTCAGAAGCGCGGGAAGCGGAGTTTCTCCATTCTACCTGGGCCTTCAGAATAACCTCATTCCCGATCAGAACGTTTCCAGAACGGGTTACAACGAGCCCGACATGGTGGATTACGGCACTTATAATGTGAAACTTTCAGGCGGGTTGTATTACAATATCACCCCAAATATTGAAGCTTCTTTACTGGCTTACTGGGGTACGGGCACAACGGTGTATACCGGTGCAGACAGGTATTCGCTGCGTAACCTGAAAATTGGTCAGTACAAAGCAGAAGTGAAAGGGAAGAACTGGTTCGTTCGTGCTTATACCACCCAGGAAAACGCGGGTGAATCTTATAACACCACAGCGCTTGCATCCTATATCAACGAAGCCTGGAAACCCAGTTTAAGCACCAGTTCTGCTACAGCGCTTGCCGGTTCCTGGTACCCGCAATACATCGGCGCTTACCTGCAGGCGGTGGGCAGCGCTGCACCCAATCCACATGGCGTGGCGCGTGCATTTGCCGATCAGGGTCGTTTTATGCCGGAAACTGATGCATTTGAAAGTGCTTATAACAGACTGAGAAGAGTGCCCATCTCACAGCAGGGCGCGTTATTCGTGGACAAAACGGACATGTGGCAGTATGATGCGCAACTGAACCTCAGCGAATATGTGAAGTTTGCCGATGTGCTCATTGGTGGTAACTACCGCCAGTTTATCCTCAACTCTCAGGGTACACTTTTTAACGATGATGAAGGCGCCATTAAGATCGGTGAATATGGCGGCTTCCTTCAAATTCAGAAAAAACTGCTGAACGATGTGCTGAAACTCACGGGATCGGTGCGTTACGATAAGAGCAAGAATTTTGAAGGCCGCTTCACACCCCGTTTCTCCGCCGTGGTAAAAGTGGCGGAAGAAAGCCATGTGCGTGCCAGCTTCCAGACTGCCTATAGGTTCCCTTCCACTCAGGATCAATACATCGACCTGTTTACGGGTACTTCCACGTTGATTGGTGGATTGACCGAAAGTATTGAAAAATACAATTTTGCTTCTAATCCCCCGTACGATGCAGCCAGTGTTCGTCGCTTCCGGGAAACATTAAATCCGGCTGTACTTGTACCGTACACCTTCTCTCCACTCAAAGCGGAAACCTCCAACTCTTACGAAATTGGCTACAAAGGATTGTATGGCAAGAAATTCCTGATCGATATGTATGCCTACTATGGTATTTACAAAAACTTCATCGGAAGAGTAGCCGTAATCCAGCCGCAGGACAATACACCCGCTTCTATCGCCAACCTCGCTATTCCCGCCAGACCGTTCTCCAACAATTTCTCTTATCCGCAAAACAGTAATGACGATGTGAAATCAATTGGCTATGGCATCAGTATGGAATACCGCATGGGCAAAGGTTACGCCCTCAACGGCAACTTCGCCAGCGATGAACTCAACGATATACCGGATGGCCTGGTAACGTTCTTCAATACGCCCAAATACAGGTTCAACCTGGGTTTCGGTAATCCTGATTTCTCCAATGGGTTCGGATTTAACATCAATTACCGCTGGCAGGATAAGGTGTATTGGGAAGGTACTTTCGGAACAGGAAATATTCCTTCCTACGGTACAATGGATGCGCAGTTGAGTTATCGTATTCCGAAAACCAAAAACCTCTTTAAGATCGGTGCTTCCAATATGCTGAATAAGTATTACAGAAGCGCTTTCGGTAATCCTGAAGTGGGTGGGTTGTATTATGTGAGTTTCGGGTATAACGTGTTTTAATAAATGCTCGCTTATCATTGCTTTGCGCCTTAGCGTCTCTGCGAGAAACTTATTTCTTTTATCGAAATTTCTCGCAGAGACGCTAAGGCGCAAAGTTTTTAAGCATGGCAGCCCGCAAATTTTACGGCTTCTTCAGCAACTCCGCCACCACCTTATCTATCGGCAACGTTACAGATGCACTGGAAAACATTTCCCAGTCGATAAAACGAAAAGTTTCAATTTCCTTTTTCTCCTCATACACTTTCAACTGTGTTTCATCGAAATCGAAAGCTGTGTCGCGCAGCGCTACTGTAATAGGTTCCAGCGCTTTTACCTTGTAATAAATTGAAAGTATCTGGTGTTGTGGATTGAAGGCGCTCATCTGGAAAAAATCGGTCGTATACAGGTGTTCCTGCACTTCCACGCGCAGGTTCATTTCTTCCATAAATTCCCTGGCCAGGCAGTCGCGGGTACCTTCCCCGAATTCCAGTCCGCCACCGGGAAACTTGGTGTAATAGCCACCACGGATGTATTCATCG
This sequence comes from uncultured Flavihumibacter sp., assembly GCA_946481605.1. Next base: position 4,484 of record CAMLPA010000252.1, read on the forward strand.
GCCACGAGTACCTGGTTGTTTTCATTGATAAGAATACCGTACACACGTACATTAAAAAGCGGCATGGATCAGAATATTTTTTTGCGGAGGAAAAACCAGCCCACCACCAGTGAAATGATGAGCGACAACAAAACGGGTATATAAAAAGCGAAAGGAGAATCGGCGTAGGGGATGGGCACGTTCATGCCATAAATACTGGCCACCAGTACCGGGAACGACAATACGATCGTGATTACGGAAAGTCTTTTCAACACTTCGTTCTGGTTGTTGGCGATGATGCTGGCGAAGGCATCGAGCGTACTGGTAAGGATGTTGGAGTAGATGTTGGCCATTTCAAGGGCCTGTGAATTGTCTACGATAAGGTCGTTCAGGAATTCTTTTTCTTCTTCGTTCAGACCCAGGAAATTCGTGCGTTCCAGTTTTACGAGCAGCAGTTCGTTGGAGCGGAGCGCGGTTACAAAGTACACCAGGCTTTTTTGTATCCGCATCAGTTGCAGCAATTCTTCGTTCCGGTTGGCATCGTACAGTTTCTGCTCCAGCAGGTTGCGGCGGTGGTTGATTTCTTTCAGGTATTCCAGGAAGTTCTGCACCACTTTTTCGAAGATCTTCAGCACCATCATATTCCTTTTATCCGGATGACGGTTCTGAAAGGTGTTCAGGAACTTTTTGATGGCCGCGTTTTCAAAAGAGTTCACGGTCACAATCTGGTTATGGGTCAGAATAATACAGATCGGGATAGTGATGTAGTAGGCGTCGCTGTCGTTGAAAGAGTTGTTTTCAGTAGGCGTTTTGATGACGATGAGTTTCACATTGTCTTCTTCCTCAAAACGGGTTCTTTCGTCAATATCCAGTGAGTCGGTGAGGAAGTCGAGCGGTATTTCCAGGTTCTCCGATAATTCCGTGAACTCTTCCTGCTTCAGAGGCGGCAATACGTTCACCCAGGCGCCTTTTTCGGCGCGATCGATGGCGAAGGTCTGGCTGTCAACTATCTTGAAATACTGGATCAATGGTGGTTAATTTTGGATTTTGGAGGATG
>CAMLPA010000253.1 GCA_946481605.1 uncultured Flavihumibacter sp.
GGATCGTGGTGGTGGGAAGCCGGTATTCCACCTGTGTATAATCCACTTTCAGCATAGCATCTGTTAAGGTCACCGGACCTGTGTAAACCAGGTTGTCGCCCGTCCCTCTTATTCTCAGTTTACCCGTTGCTTTCCCTTCAATTTTACTGAAGATACCGGTCAGGTATTGCTGCAGGAGATTCACCCTGGTGTTCCGCACATCCGCGAGGACATCGATCTCTTGCTGCGTGGTATCTTTTGTATTTACGGAGCCTGAAATATCGAAAGTATAATCTTTGTTATCTGCTTCCGCGAGGAAGTTGATCTTTCCTGATTGCAGCATGTAGTTCGCGTTGCCGCGGATGTTCCCGATAGAGTCGTTGTCCAGTCTGAATTGCTCAATCGTCAAATCTGTTTCTGCGGAAAGCTTTCCGAAGGGATCAGCAACCCGCACTGTGCCATGGAGAATACCTTCCAATCGGTTGCTGGTTATAAAGAAAGGCGCGAAGTCTCCGATATTGATGTTGGCCAGATCAACACGGAGATCGTTGGTATAGCCGATGTCGGAAGGTTCAGTAGATACGGTGATTTCCTGCAGGTCCTGGTAGATGCGCAGGTTGCTGGAATTGAGCTGGTTCTTCCGGAGGATCAGTTCACCGTTCCGGTCGATGGCCCATGTTTTTCCATTGATATCGAAGTTGGATGCGTTGAAAACGATTTGCACGCCATCAGATAAAGTGATCACTTTGGCACTGATGTTCGCGGTGTTGAAAGTCTGGTTGGCCGTGGCTTTTATTGCAATGTTGGAAGTGTCGTTCCTGGAAGCGATGGTGATGCTGGTTTCAGGGAAATAGAGGCTATCGTTTACTACTGTGTTGCCGATTACCGTGTGCAGGTTCAATGCATTCAGGTCACCGTTTCCTTTCAATACCAATCCTGAAAAACCGACATCTCCGATGTTGAAAGATGGAATATCTGCATCAAGGGTAAAGATTTTTTGTGCCGAATTGATCCTGCCGCTGAAAGCGCTGTTGTCGAACCCGGAAATACCGAGATCAAGTAAGGAGATGTATTCATCCACGCTTTTTGTTTTCACTACAAAACTGAAATCCTCATCGGTGCTCAGGCGTTTGGGCGCTTTTACATAGCTGGGGTAATAGATGCTCAGGAACTGTGAGACCGCGGCAGGCATATCGCGTACGGAGTATTTGCCCACGATGGCCGCATCCAGTTCATTGCTTTTCAGCACAAGTGTTTTGTAATCGTCGATGATCCTTGAACTGAGGTTGAGGGAATCAAAAGAAATTCTTTTACCGGAAATATAAGCGGAGGCGTTGTAGATACGGGCTTCTCCGAGGAAGTTGTCGATATCATCTCCTTCGAAATTGAGGGCGAATGAGCCGGTGAAATCGAATGGTTTGCGGGAGAAACCGAGTTTTTTGAGGTCTGCTTTTTGCACGAGCGCGTCGAAATCAAACCGGGGTATCTTGTTGCTGAAATCCACCAGTCCGTTGAGGTGGAACACGAGGTTACTGTCCAGCGATTGTATCCATCCGTTGAACTTTTTCCTGCTCAGTGTTCCTTTCGCTGCGATATCCGTATACGTATATCCGTTAGCTTCGAGCGATTGGATTTTTGCGTCGAGGTCAGCATTGATGTTTTTGAGTTCGAAATCTGTTCCTTTCAGTTTGGAAGAAAAACTAATCGTTCCGAGCTGCGGTACATTGAGGAACTTTCCGATATGGAAAGCATTTGCGCTAAGGTTACCGGAATACCGTGCCATGCTGTTCTCCGGCAACTTCATATTTACGTCGGAAGTAATGGAGCCGAGATTGGTACGAATGGTGCCATACGTTACAAAATCCCGGATAAACCCGGTGAAATTGCCCTGGAACTGCAGCCATTCTATGGATTGAATGTTGGGTTGTGTGATCGTCTTTAGTTGTGGAACGATCAGCATCGCATCTTCCGAAGTGGTCCGGAAATCCCTTGCTTTGAAATCGATATAGGTTCTTTCGATGTAGGGCAATCCTGAAATGGTAAGGTCCCCGTTCAGCGAAGTGTTTTTCCCTGCTTCTACGAGGAGATTGCGTCCCTTAAGGTTTTCTATTCGGCCTGAAACATTGCCGGATACTTTGATTTTCTTCTTCCACGACTTTAGTTCCGGGGCGAAGTAGGCGATATCGTCGCTGTCGATCACGGCATCTTCAAAATCACCGGTTAAACGAACCCTTCTTTCGAAGTCGATCATATCGTCGTTGAAGTTTTCGTATTCCATGGCGAAATAGTTCTTCAGCCTGCTTTTCGGGGTCCTGATGTCCAGGTTACTGAAGAACATGCCTTTGGGGAAGAACTTAATGTCGGCCCTTAGCGTGTCCACGGTAAAGCCCGACCTTTCTTCGAAATGAAGGGCCGCTTTTCCCGAAATGGTATCCTGTTCCCATTTGAAGTTCCTGAAACGTCCGCTGATGGTGGTGAAATGGATGTGGTTGGGATCGAAGGAGGCGTACACACCGCGTTCCGTGCGCAGGTCATGTTTGAACTGGCCTTCCCGCAAACCGAGGTTGGCGACTTTAATCAACCAGTTATCGGGGTTCCATTGGAGTTCATCGGGATTGGCTTGCGTATCGTTTCTTTTCGGCCTGAGGCTGTCGGGACGGAGCCCATCGTATTGGTAAACGCTGAAAAAAGGGTTGCGGAGAATGAGCGAGTTGATATCGATGATGCGTTTCGCGAAGCTGATTTCCCTGGCGTTCATTTCCATGGAAGCGAGCCTGGCAGTGAGGTCCTCCCCGCGCCATTCGTCCTTTTGGATGATGGTGGTATTGGTGAGGTCTATCTCGCGGATATCCAGTTGAATGTTCTTTTTCTTTTTGTTTTTTGGGGAAGGGGCGGAGCCAAAATAGTTGGCGATGAACTGGTAGTTCCAGGTACTGTCTTTCCGGTGGAGGTAAATACTGGCGTTATCGAGCCCAATGTATTTCAGTTCTATATTGCTTCTTACGAAGAACCAGTCGGTGATGTTTACTTTGAGTGTTCCGGCATACAACAGGGTATCCCGGTGCTGGTCCTCAATCAGTGTACCTTCCAGCAGCATTCTGTTGAACAGGGCGAAATCCACTTTTTTGATGGAAACATTGGTCTTCAGGTCTTTTGAAAGGCGGTGCGTTACTTTGCCTACGAGCCAGTTCTGGACAGGGGTGGTTTGTACAAGTCCCCAGGCCAGGATCAGCAGGAGAATCAGAACCAGAAAGGTCCGCAGCAGGAAAGTAAAAAAGCGCTTCAGGAAATTACCTCGATTGATGTGTAAAAATAGGTAAACAAACCTACGTGGCAAATTCAATACCAAAGAGATAGGAAGTATTTCATCCCTTTTAATTTAACAGAAACTTTGAATGGTGTTTTTGGGTAGCTTGCGGTAGAAAACCTGCGCCAATGAGAATTCTGCTATTGCTGCTGCTCGCTATTCATACCGGGGCTTCATCCCAGACAACAACTTCTGCTTCCCGTTATGTGCTGGTGATTCATGGTGGCGCCGGCACTATCCTGAAAAGTTCGATGACGCCCGAGGCGGAAGTCGCTTACCATGCAGCATTGAAAGCAGCTTTGGCCGCGGGTGAAGCTATTCTGAAAAATAACGGCACCGCATTGGATGCCGTGGAAGCCGCCGTACGGGTGATGGAAGACAACCCGCTTTTCAACGCTGGTAAAGGCGCGGTATTCACCAACGATGGCCGCAACGAACTGGACGCTGCCATCATGGATGGTAAGACGTTAGGAGCAGGTTCAGTGGCGGGTGTTACTACCATTAAGAACCCGATCACAGCAGCACGCGCGGTAATGGAGCACAGTCAGCATGTGATGCTTACCGGAAAAGGGGCGGAAACTTTCGCCGCAGAAAAGAAGCTGGAGATCGTGCCCCCATCTTACTTCTATACGGAATCCCGCTGGAAAGGATTGCTGAAGTTGAAAAAAGAAGATTCGCTCAAAACGACACTCGACCACAACGAAAAGCAGGAAGCTGCCATACGCCAGCCCGGCAATCGCGACCATAAATATGGAACGGTAGGCGCCGTTGCCCTGGACCTTCACGGTAACCTTGCAGCGGCAACCTCCACCGGGGGGATGACCAACAAAAAGTACGGCAGGGTAGGCGATGCGCCCATTATAGGCGCAGGTACTTACGCCAACAACGCCACCTGCGCTATCAGTTGCACCGGCTGGGGCGAATACTTTATCCGCCTGGTAATGGCCAAATCAATAAGTGATATGATGGAGTATGGAAAGATGCCCCTTTCAAACGCCGCCAATGAAATGATCCACAACAAGCTGCCCCAACTCGGCGGCGATGGTGGACTGATTGCCGTAGATCACAACGGGAACATTACCATGCCCTTCAATACCGCAGGCATGTACAGGGGCTATGTGAAAGATGGAAAGGTGGTGACGGAAATTTACAAGTAAGCAATTTTGAGTTTTGGATTTTGAATGATGGATTAGGGACGCTGAGGCGCAACCCTCCTAACTAAATTCAGAACTGGATGACTTTTCAGCTACCCAATCCAAAATCCAACATTCATCATTCAAAATCTACTCCGGCTCCTGCTGGCTCAAACAGTGGAAACTTCCCAATCCCCAGATGATTTCGGTGGAATCGATGCCAACTACTTCACGTGAAGGAAATGCTTCCTGGATGATCTGTAATGCCTTGTCGTCCATCTTGCTCCTGTAGGTGGGAACGATCACCGATTTGTTCGCGATATAAAAATTCGCGTAGGAAGCCGGTAAACGCTGGTCATCGTACACTACCGCTTCGGGCATCGGCAGTTCAATGATGTTCAGTTGTTTGCCATTAAGCAAACGCATTTTTTTGAGTTGACCCAGGTTGTGCTGCAGCAACGCGTAATTCTCATCGTTATGATCCGTTTCCACTACGGTGAGCACGGTATCTTCATTCACGAAACGGATGGTATCATCAATATGACCATCGGTATCATCGCCCACGATGCCTTCATCCACCCAGAGGATTTGTTCAGCGCCATAGTAGTCGCGCAGGTAGGTTTCGATCTGTTCCTGGTTCAGGTGCGGGTTCCTGTTAGGGTTCAGCAAACAGGCGGTGGAGGTGAGGATTGTTCCTGCACCGTTGAATTCCACTGAACCACCTTCCATCACGATACCGGGATGAAAAACAGGCAGGTTGAAATGTTCGCCTATTTTCGTGGGGATCACATCGTCCAGGTCGAACGGCGGATATTTCCCGCCCCACGCGTTATAGCCCCAGTCTACAATCGCTTTCTTATGTTCTGCATTTGGATTGAGCAGGAAGGCCGGGCCATGGTCCCTGCACCAGGCGTCGTTGGTAGGGAAATGGTAAAACGAAACCTTTGAAAGGTCCGCGCCAGCTTTTTCGATATACGAGAGGGCGAAAGCTTCCATTTTCGCGTCGCTCACGTTGATGCGCACCAACTCACTTTCGGCCAGTTTGGCGATAAACTGCGCGTAATAGGGGTAGATCGCGTCTA
>CAMLPA010000254.1 GCA_946481605.1 uncultured Flavihumibacter sp.
GTGAATTTATCCAGTTGTTTTTCGAAACCGAGAATGATTCTTCCGAAAATTGTTTTACCCGTAAGATGTTCCAGTTTACCGAAGCGGGAAGAGAGCAGGGGAACAATGGTGAATGAAGACAGCAAAGACAGCATGGTAGCGATAATTACCGTTACGCAGAACTGCTTGATGATATTGGAAACGAGTCCCGTACTCAGCGCGATGGGCAGGAACACCACTACAATTACGAGCGTGATGGCGGTAACCGTGAAGCCGATCTCTTTGGTGCCGTCCAGTGAGGCGCGCACACGGTTTTTACCCATTTCCATGTGCCGGTAGATGTTCTCCAGTACCACAATGGCATCGTCCACAAGAATACCTACCACCAGCGAGAGGCCCAGCAAACTCATCAGGTTCAGTGTGTAACCGAACAGCGCCATGCCGATAAAGGTTGCGATCAGCGAAGCGGGAATAGAAACCATTACGATCACTGCGTTCCTGAAACTATGGAGGAAGAACAACATTACAACGGCCACCAGTACTACGGCGAGTAAGAGATCGTGCACCACTGAATCCGCCGCTTCAAGCGTGAAAACGGTACTGTCGTTGGCGATCTCCAGTTTCAATGCGTTGGAAGCATAATCTTTTTCGAGGACTGCGATCTGTTTCTGAATTTCTTCACTCACGGCCACCGCGTTCGCATCCGATTGTTTGATGACCTGTATCGCGATGGAGTTTTTCTGGTTCACCCTTGAAATTTTCTCCACTTCTTTCAAACCATCCTGTACATCGGCCACATCACCCAGGCGCACCTGGATGCCGTTCCTGGAACTGAGTACAAGGTTACGCAGTTCATCCACGGATTTGTATTTACCCGACAGGCGGATCAATATGCTTTGCTCTCTCGTTTGTACGTTACCGGTAGGGAAGTCGAGGTTGGAAGCGAGGATCATCTGTTGTGCCTGGGGAACGGAGAGGCCGTAGCCCTTCAGTTTTTCCGCGTCCAGTTCAACCTGTATTTCCCTTTCCTGACCACCAATCAGGTTTACCTGCGCCACGCCGTTTACACGGGACAGCACGGGGCTTACCCTTTTATCGATCAGGTCGAAGAACTTTGATTCATCGAGGTTGGCGGAAGCCGCGAGGGTCATGATGGGAAGGTCGCTCAACGAGAATTTGGTGAGTGAAGGCGGATCCACATCATCGGGCAGGTCTTTTAATATCGCGTTGATCTTCCGTTGCGCGTCGTTCAGCGCATAGTCGGCATCAGCATCGCTGTTCAACTGAATGGTCACGAGCGACACACTTTCCAGCGATTTGGATTCCAGTTTTTTAATATTCTCCAATGATGCCACGGCATCTTCAATTTTTTTCGTCACCGTGTTTTCCACTTCACTCGGAGAGGCCCCGGGATAGATAGTAGAAACGGTGATAGCATTGGTATCGAACTTTGGAATAAGTTCATAACCAAGCGTGGAATAGGCGAGTAGACCGCCCAGGGTCAGGATCGTAAACAATACGATCACGATCGATGGGCGTTTGATGGAAATTTCAGCCAGTTTCATGTACTAGAATTTTATATGGAAAAATGTTCCTGCTTATTTGATCACACTGATGGCGCTTCCATTGGCGAGGTTGATCTGGCCGCTGGTTACCACGAGGTCTCCTTCATTCAATCCAGCCACGATCTCTACCTGGTCGCCGAGTATTCTTCCGGCGGTCACTGTTTTGAGGACGGCTTTGTTGTTTTCCACCACAAACACCTGGTTGCTGTTCACACTACCCACAAATGCGGTACGCGGAACAATGGTAACGGGTGCCTGGTTCGGGAAATCGAAGATGGCTGTGCCATACATACCGGCTTTCAACTGGTTGCCGACGTTGTTGCTGATTTCTATTTCGATGGGAAAGTTGAGGGCGGCATCTGCTTTAGGCGCGATGAAGCTGATTTTACCGGAGAATTCCTTGTCGGGGAACACGCTGGCTTTCACTTTCACGGGCTTGCCTACCTGCAGGTTGGCCACCTGGGCCTCGTTCACGGTAACGTTCAGTTTTAGTTTAGATACATTCACGATATCGAACAGCGCGGTGCCGGGAGATACCACGGAGCCGGGTTCAATATGACGTTTGTTCACGATCCCGGAAATGGTGGCGCGGATGTTTGCGTCTCCGAGGTTGATTTTTGATTGCTGCAACCTGGCCTTCGCGTTGGAAAGGTTCAGCAGCGCCTGGTCCAGTTGTTGTTGGGTAACGCCGCCTGTTTTAAAAGCGTTCTCGTAACGTGCTTTGTCGGTGAGCGCGTTCTGGTAAGCCGCTTCAGCGCTTTGCACATCTACTGAAAGTTGGTCTACACGAATGGTGGCCAGCGTTTGCCCGGCTTGTACGTAAGCGCCTTCTTTTACGAGGACGTTCACCACCCGACCAGCTTTTTCAGCCGAGAAACTCAGTTCCTGGGAGGGAGCGAAATTGCCGTTGGCGATCACATCAAGGTTGGGAAGTTCTTTGGAAACGGTATCTACACGAACCGCGATGGTGGCGTTGGTCTGGGCCACGATGGCGGTCTTTTCCTCCGCTTCTTTTTTGTTGTTGGAAAGTACGAAGGCGATAGCGCCGATAGAACCTATAATAAGCACGATCACGATAATGATCCTGAAAGCCTTGTTCATATAATGTTAGTTTAAGAGTGTTTTTAAATTGCCCTGGGCTTTGATGAGTTGGATTTCCGCGAGCCTGTAATCGAGCAGCGCGGTGGAGTAATTATTTTGTGCGGTGGTAAGGGAGTTTTCGGCGTCCAGCAGGTCCGTCAATGGCGCCAGTCCCTGGTTGTAGTTGTTGTTGGTATTCTGGTACACTTCTTCCGCGAGCGCCACGTTCTCTTTCTGGTTGTTGAGGGTGATGATGCTGTTGGTGAGTTGTGTTTTCGCGTTCTGGAAATTAAGGTCGAGGGAAAGTTCTTTGTCTTTGAGGTCCGCTCTTAATTTCTGCACATCAATATCGGCCTGCCTCACGCGTGATCTTGTAGCAAACCCGTTGAAGATGGGAATTTTGAGGTTCAGCCCAACGGAAGCATAATCGAACCAGTTCACACCCTGTGCGCTTCCTTTTCCGATCGGGAATTTGTTGCCAAGTCCCTGGTAGCCGTAGTTGCCGTTGAGGGAGAGGGTGGGATAATACTCGGCTTTCACGGCTTCTTTCTGAAACAGCAGGAGTTGTTCCTGTTTCTTCAGGAGTTTATAGTCGGTGAGATTTTTTACGTCAGTTGAAGTTTCCGCTAACGCAATCTGGGGTTGAATTTTTTCGAGTTGGTCCTGCGGGATATTGATGGGCGTGGAAATATCCATACCCATATAAAATTTAAGCGCGTTCTCCTGGAGTTGCACTGCGTTCAGCAATTGCTGCCGCTGGGCCTGGAGGTTAGAGATGTTTACTCTGGTGCGGTCAAGGTCTATCTTTTTGGCCAGCCCATTGTTGTATTGTCCTTCAATCACTGCTTTCACGCGGTTGGTGGTGGCGATGGTGCTGTCGATCACCACCAGTTTCTGGCGTTGCACCAGTACCTGGTAATAGCTGCTGGCCACCTGTTCAATCACCTGTTCATCGGTAAGCTGACCGAGAATCAGGTAGTATTCGCGGGTGGTTTTCGCAGCTTTCAATCCGGTGAAAACCGATTGGTCAAAGATGTTTTGTGTAAGTGTAACGGCTGCGCCGCTGTTCCATTTCTGGCCGAATGCGACGAGGACGGTTTCTCCCGGGCGACCCAGAATCTCACCGGGCAATGCGCTCAGTTGGAGGAGCGGGTTGTAAGTAAGTGATCCGGAGCCTGAAATATTAGGGAGGGCCCTGGCCTTTACTTCGTCAATCTGGTAGGTGCTGTTTTGTTCGTCGAGACGTGCTTTTTTCGCGGCTGCCTTGTTTTGCAGCGCGTGTTCTAGCGCTTCTTTCAACGAAAGCTCCTTTGTTTCCTGGGCGCTGGCCGATGCCAGTATGCCCGTCATCGCCAATATGCTAAAGAGGCGACGCATGGTAAAGCGTTTCATTTGAATGGTTGTTTGATGAATCATCTGGTTGGTATGTATAATTATCGGGCTATTGCTGTCTGGTGCTGCGCACTGAGTTCAAGCAGTTCGTCTTCCAGCGTGGGGATGGCCGCCGGCGCGATGATGCCGTACAGGAAGAGGTACATGGCCTGGCGGAACACTTCGTCTTTTGAATAATCGTTCACGAGTTGTGCCGCGTATTCAAAATCCGTTTGCAGGTGCTGTTGCCAGATGCTCATCACCAGTTCGGGGTGGAGGTTCCCGCGGAACACGCCTTCGCTGATGCCGTTTTCCAATACCCTTTTCACCCTGGTATGCAGTGTTTTCTCCATTTGCATCTGGAGTTCCATCCATTGGAAAGGATAGTGTTTCCGGAGATCGGAAAAATAGACGGGAGAGGTTTTCTTGCAGAATTCCACTACTGCGGCAATATAACCGAGCAATGTTTTTAAACTGTTCAGGCGTTGTTCGTCCACTTTTTGCATGGCTGCTTCGTATTCGTCGCTTACCTGCAGGGAAACCTGTTCCACCAGGTCCTGCCGGGAAGGGAAGAACCGGTACAGCGTTTTCTTCGATACCCCCAGCCTCTTCGCGAGTTCATCCATCGTGAACTGGTGGATGCCTTTCGAGGTGAATAGCTGGAAGGTGGTTTGTAATATAACTTGTTCCATGAATTTTCGACCAATTTGGTTTACGGGTCAAAAGTAAATGGACTTTTCGACTAATTGAAGATTTTAGTCGAAAAGTTTAGTTAAGAAAATGTGAAAGAAACCCCGGCAGCAATTTTTTCGAATGGAAAAAGAATGTTGGATGAATGCAACTAAATAATAATCAATACAATCTGAACTGGTACGGCTGAAACTAAAAAAACTACCTATCGTTTCTTTGTTTCCGGCCATTGCACTGCCACTCATTATTGTATTTTTGTATGGATTGTTAAAACCGACTGTATATGGTGAATAGTCAAATAGAGAAGGATCCCATCCGGGAAGATATTCTGAATGGTGCGCGCGACCTCTTCCAGCGTTTCGGGTTCAAAAAAACCACGATGGAGGATATTGCCCGCCAGATCGGGAAATCAAAAAGTGCGCTCTACTATTATTACAAAACCAAAGAGGAGATTTTCGAAGCGGTGGTGCTGCGCGATATGGATTGTCAGCGCGACGTGGCGCTGAACGCGATTGCGGAAGTGGAGTCGGCGAAAGATAAGTTTTGTCTGTTTTTTACGAGTATTCTCCGGGATGTGCGTAGGAAAGCGAACCAGTTTTCGCTTTTCAGGAATGATTTCTTTGAGAACCCACACCTGATCATTAATATCGCAAAGCAAAGGGAAGAAGAAGTATCGGAGTTGATCAAGAATTTGCTGATACTGGGAATAAGCAGGGGGGAAGTAAAGATGATGAGTGCGGCTGAAATGGAAGTATGGGCCAGAATGGTGAACATCACGATGCGGGCGATAGGAAGTAAGCTTTTCCTGGATGAGG
>CAMLPA010000255.1 GCA_946481605.1 uncultured Flavihumibacter sp.
TGGCAGTAACCAACCGCCTTCTTACAACATTAAAGATTGAACTTATGAAGAAGAGTTTGTTTTTCCTGGCGATGATTACTGTTGCAGCTATCTCCTGCAGCAAAAAAGTAGATCACCCAGACTTCGATTACCAAACCGTATATTTTGCGTATCAGTACCCGGTGCGTACCATCACCTTCGGTGAAGATATTTTCAGCACCGAACTGGACAACCAGGGTAAATTCAAAATTATGGCCACTACCGGTGGTGTGTATTACAGCAAAAGAAATGTGACCCTGGATGTGGCCGTGGATGAAACCCTGTTGGGGAATGGCATGACGTTCACGCCAGGCGGTAATGATGTGCTGGCCATGCCTTCAAAGTATTTTTCGCTCGCTTCCAATAAAATTGTTATCCCCGAAGGAGGACTTACAGGAGGTGTGGAAGTACAATTGAGCAACGATTTTTTCGCCGATCCCAATGCCATCAGGAATTCCTATGTAATTCCTTTGCGTATTACCGGCGTAAGCAACGCTGACTCTATTCTTTCCAACAAAAACTTTGTGCTCTATGCTGTGAAATATGTTAATGACTGGCATGGCAATTACCTGCGCAGAGGAAAAGATGTGGTAACCGGAAGCGTGAACCAAACCATCGTAAGGCATAAACCCTACGTGGAGCAGGATGAGGTGAACAAACTGAGCACCCGCTCCAGAACAGATGTGGAATTCCCACTCGTGGTAAAGGACCAGAATGGCGGAAACGTAAACTGCCCGCTGATCCTGAAGTTTGACGCCGCCGGCAAATGTACCATCACTGCCGCAAACAGCAGCTTTACAGCTACAGGTACCGGAACCTTTGTAAAGAAAGGGGAAAAGAACAGTTGGGGCAGTAAAGACCGCGATGCGCTTTACCTCAGCTACGAAGTGAACCTGCCTACTATGAAAGTAGTGTCAACCGATACGCTCGTGGCAAGAGACCGCGCAGTAACCATGGAAGTATTTACACCTGTTAACAAGTAATAACTGCTATATGAATAAAATTTATAAAACGGCTTTAGGCGTTGCCGCCATGGTTATGGCCGCATCCTGCAGTAAATACGAGCCCCTCGGTTACGAGGTGGACAAGCCGGAAAGCGTAGTGCTTCAGGAGGAAATTGACTCCTATGACGCGCTGTTGAGTTATATCAACCTTTCCGCACACCCAAATTTTAAATTAGGTGCCGCACTTTCATTGTCAACCTATGTGAACAAAAGTGTGATGTATCGGCTCGCCAACCGGAACTTCAACGAGATCGTGATGGGTTGGGAAATGAAGCATGGCGGTGTGGTGCAACCCAACGGAAGTCTCGCGTTGGAAAATGTGTCGAACCTGATGGAAAAAGCCAAAGAAGCAGGTATGCCGGTTTTCGGTCATACCCTCTGCTGGCACGCCAACCAGAACGCCAGCTACCTGAACGGACTGATTGCTCCGCTCAGGGTTACAGCCCCTTCTTTTCCCAATGGGCTGAACCTCGCAGGCGTGCAGGATGGCTCGTTCACCAACTGGACCAAAGCACACGTCGGAGCGGGCATCACGGTGGAGAATATGGGAATGGGCGCCGGTACAAAAGCCATCAAACTGGTGTCTGCAGGAGGTGCGTCAGCGGCTCAGGACCTCCAGTTGATTACCCCGGGCATTACGGTGAATCCGGACCACAAGTATGAAGTGGTATGCTACATTAAATCAGATATGCCAGGCGAAGGACGCATCGCATTTGAAGGACTGGCCAACAACGAGCCTTCAGTAGACTGGATGAAAACAGGCACAGCCTCCGCTACCTTCCAAACCAGTATCTCCTGGAAGGAAATCAGGTTCCAGATCAGCGGGTTCACCGGCAATTCCATTAAACTTCATTTCGACCTGGGCTATAAGCCGAATGTGACTTACTATATTGATATCAATAACCTGTATGTTTACGATACACAGGGCACACCGCTTGTCAGCAACCTCGTGGCGAATGGTGATTTTGAAGCAGGTTCCGGCTGGGGCGGCTGGGGTGGAAGTTCCTCCAGAGGTATTTCAGCCGATGGGCTTGGGTTTGGAAACAAAGGCAAGGCTTTCTTTGTAAATAATCCTACAAAAGCTGCAAATTTCTGGGACGTTCAAACGATATATAACTTTTCAGAAGCACTCAAGCAAGGGGAAACTTACAGCCTGAGCTTCTGGATTAAAGGGACAGCAGAGGGAATCGTAAGGCCAGAGCTGCAAAGTCCTAACTATTCCTCCGATCCATTCGGTCAGATAGGAGTAACAAAAGAATGGAAGCAGGTAAACGTTTCCACCACTGCTAACGCCGCGGATAGAAACAGGTTGATCTTCAGCTATGGTGAATACGCCGGAATCGTTTACATCGACGATGTGGTGCTCACGAGCTCAAAAGGCGGCGGTGGTGGAACCACGATAGTGGAGAAAACAAATGTTGAAAAACAACTTATTATTTCTTCTGCGCTTGAACATTGGATATCCGGTATGCAGGCCGTTACCAAATCGTATGTAAAAGCATGGGATGTGGTGAATGAACCCATGGATGACGGTAAGCCTTATGAACTGAAAACAGGTGTGGGCAAAACGCTTGCTGCCGACGAATTCTACTGGCAGGACTACATGGGCAAGGATTACGCCGTGGAAGCTTTCAAAATGGCCAGGAAGTATGGCAATGCCACCGATATTCACTTCATCAACGATTACAACCTCGAATACAACCTCGATAAATGCCGCGGCATCATCGAATACGTGAAGTACATCGAAAGCAAAGGCGCTAAAGTAGATGGTATCGGTACACAGATGCACATCGATATCAACTCCAGCAAACCGAACATCGAAGAAATGTTCAAACTGCTCGCCGCTACCGGTAAACTCATTAAAGTGTCTGAACTGGACATTGGCGTTGGCGTGAAAACCCCCAATGCAACCGCTGAGCATTATGCCAAACAGGCTGATATGTACAGGTTTGTGGTAGAAAAGTATTTCGAGCATATTCCCGCAGCGCAACGTTACGGCATTACTATGTGGAGCCCGCTCGACAGTCCAGCGAGTTCCAGTTGGAGAGCCGGTGAACCCATTGGTCTGTGGACCGAAGGTTATGTGCGGAAGCCTGCTTATTCAGCAGTTGCAGAAGCGCTGAAAGCGAAAGCGAAGTAGCTTGAAAGTAATACAACAACAACCTTAATCCTTAAACCGGTCGGTTGCGGTGCACGCTGTAGCCGGCCGGTTTCTTTTGTATTGGAAACTAAAAAAGGAGAAGCATCTTTATCAGATGACTTCTCCTTTTATTTTTATTTCTTCTTCTGAAGAAACAGTTTGAATTACTTCATGCCCGGCAACTCCGTTTTCGTTTTATTCAATACCGAAGTAACGCTTGAAATAACGCCTGCGATATCTGAAAGGTCCGCCGGAACGATCATGGAATTGTTTGTTTTGGCGAGTTTGCCGAATTCAGTGAGGTATTGTTCGGCGATGCGGAGGTTTACGGCGTTCATGCCGCCTTCCTGGTTGATGGCCGTTGCGATTTCTCGGATACCTACTGCCGTTGCGCGTGCGATCAGTTCAATTTCGGAGGCGGTACCACTGGCTTCGTTGATCTTTCTTTGTTTTTCCCCTTCGGAACGGGCGATCATTTCCTGTTTATCTCCTTCAGCCCTGTTGATCTTGGCCTGCTTGTCACCTTCAGATTCCGCGATCAATGCGCGTTTCTCTCTTTCAGCGCGCATCTGCTTTTCCATGGCGTCTTTGATGCTCTGGGGCGGCGAAATGTTTTTCACTTCATAACGCGATACTTTGATGCCCCAGGAATCACTGGCTTTGTCTACGGCTTCCACGATGCCGCCGTTCACCGTTTCTCTTTCCTCGAAAGTTTTGTCCAGTTCCATTTTACCAATAATGCTGCGCATCGTGGTTTGGGAGATCTGGATCACCGCGAAGCGGTAGTTGTCGATGCCATACGAGGCTTTTTGCGGATCGATCACCTGGAGGTAGAGAATGCCATCCACTTCCACCGCGATATTGTCTTTGGTGATACAGATTTGCGAAGCCACGTCGATGGCCTGTTCTTTCAGGTTCTGTTTGTAGGCGATCTTGTCGATAAACGGGATCAGGATATGAAAACCTGCTTCGAGTGAACGGCTGTATTTACCGAGCCTTTCCACGATGTACACGGAGCGCTGCGGCACCACTTTAAACGTGGACAGGAAGGCGACGAAAACAAATACGGCCAGAAGGATGAGTATAACTGTTGTTGCGGTCATATAGATTGGGTTGAGCTTACAATAAGGAGGATACTTTTGTTGCCGGTGATGATCACGTTTTCACCTGCGGCGATCGTGTCGTTGGAAGCAGCTTCCCAACTGGTACCCCTGAAAGATACTTTTCCGTTCATGCCGGGCGCGATGGGTGTTTCCGCCTTGGCGGATTGTCCGATGAACTCATCTTCCAGCGCCTGGGGCGATTTTTTGCCCATGCCAAGTTTCGTTCTGATCCAGTTGCGGAACAGCGATACGCTGAGCAGGGAACTTCCCAGGAAAATAATCAGTTGGGTGTTGAGAGAAATGTCGGTGAACAGGGCAACAATGGCCACGATCCAGGCACCTGCGCCGAAGAAGAACAGGATAAAGCCCGGAAGCGCAAATTCGAGGAGAAAAAGCAATAGTCCGATAAAAAACCAGATAACGGCAACGTGTTGGAAAACTTCCATGGGGGTTTAGTTTGCGTACACTGCCGAATATAGGGGATTTTTACCGAACCGGCGGAAGGTTTGGATGAACGGGGCGCCTTATTAAGGATTGGGCGTTGGAAAGTTTTCCTGATTGGATGACTCCTCATTTCCCCCTTTCTGCCCATCATTATGCTCCATGGCGCCGTGGTTGCCAGGCACGTGGTCATCTATGAACTCCGGAGTGCCGTCCGGATTTTTGATGTTGACGGGCAATTTTTGCAGGTCTATTTTATTGGGAACATCTTCCCGCTCTTTCTTTTCCATTGTTTTACAATTGAAGGGTGGAACTTATTTGCTGCCTTTCTTTTTGGGCACTTTGGCTCCGGCTTCTTTTGCTTCGGAAAGCCCGATGGCTACAGCTTGTTTCCTGCTTGTAACTTTCTTGCCGCTGCCGCTTTTCAGTGTGCCTTTTTTCATTTCGTGGACGGCCTGTTCCACTTTTTCCGAAGCTTTGGCTGAATACTTTGCCATATCGGTATGGTTTAATTGAAGAATAAAAGGGTTTTGGTGTTGACCAAAACCCTTTTTGTAGTTTCCCTTCGCCGGCATTATCCGGATCAGGTGGTATGGGTATGATCTCAGGCTTTTCAGCCACCCCGTACTACAGATGTATAAGTAGTAAAAACCGTGCCTTTCAGCATTTCGGCTGGATGTAGTGGTTCATGTAAACAAATTCATACACTTGTAAAGAATGTTGCCCGTTCAGGATGATTGCAGCAAATAACAGGTGAATGTACTACCCGATCCTAA
>CAMLPA010000256.1 GCA_946481605.1 uncultured Flavihumibacter sp.
AGCAATGGATCGAAAGCGCGGGCCACGGCATAAGCGCGGGCCTCACAGGTTTGCTGGTCCATTCCATGGTGTGCATTGGCCGATAAAGCGCTCCCCTGGCCGGTTTCAAAATACATTACATTATTACCAACGGTTCCCCGTTCCAGCGATAAAGTGGCCTGGTGCGCTTCCTGAAGCATTGATAAAGAAATGCCGAAGGCTGAATTGGTGCGTTCCGTGCCACCGATAGACTGAAAACAAAGATCAACCGGCGCGCCTTTTTCAATCAGTTCCAGCGTGGTGGTAACGTGCGTCAACACACAGGATTGTGTGGGAATATTGAACTGATGGATAACG
Organism: uncultured Flavihumibacter sp.; assembly: GCA_946481605.1. The sequence continues at coordinate 337 of CAMLPA010000256.1, forward strand.
TTATTGAGCAGGTGCAGCAAGGTGTTCACGCCTGCCGGACTATCAGTCGCGGGGTTGATACCAATCACGGCATCACCGTTTCCATACAATAGCCCATCTACCATACTTGCCGCGATCCCCCTTGGATCATCGGTAGGATGATTGGGCTGTAACCGGGTGGAGAAACGTCCCTTAAGGCCGATGGTATTGCGAAATTTCGTGACTACTTCGCATTTCTTTGCCACAGCAATCAGGTCCTGGTTACGCATAATCTTGCTGACCGCCGCCGCCATTTCAGGCGTGATGCCCGGGGCGAGTTTGCGCAGCACTTCCGAACTGGCTTCCGGTCCAAGTAACCAGTTGCGGAAATCGCCAACGGTAAGGTGCGCTACTGGTTCAAACGCCGCGGTATGATGTGTATCAATAATCAGTCGGGTGATTTCATCCTCTTCGTAAGGAACAGGCGTTTCGTTCAGAAATTGCTTCAGTGGTAATTCCGCGAGTGTAAGCTGCGCGGCCACGCGTTCTTCGTAAGAATCGGCGCATATACCTGCTAACGCGTCGCCGCTCCGGAAAGGAGAAGCCTTCGCCAGCAACATTTTCAAATCGCTGAACGCATATACGGTTTGCCCTATCGTTTGCCGGTACTTCATATTATACAATAGGCGCGGGTCTATTCAACAATTCATCGGTTACCACCCGCTTTCCCTTCAACAAAAATAATGCTCCCGCCAATACCAATCCTCCGAAGAAAATACCGCTGAGGAACAGGTTATAATACACGAGCGCGATCAGGCAAACAACTGATAGCACCAACGCGATCGCCGGGAATACAGGATAAAAAGGCGCGATGAACGGACGTTCCAACCCCGGCTCTTTTTTCCGTAGTATAAACAGACTGATCATGCTCATAATATACATCACCAATGCTCCGAGTACCGCCAATATGATCACCTGGCTGGTGGTACCCGTGAAGATGGCCACAAAACTCACCACCCCGCCTGCGGCAATCGCCCAATGGGGCGTTTTGAAACGGGTATTTACGGCCGAGAGTTTTTCTGGAAGAAAACCACTCCGGGCCATGGCGAACACCTGCCGCGAAGAAGCGAGGATCGTCCCATGAAGCGATGCGATCAATCCAAAGAGGCCGATGCTGGCGAATAATTTCGTAAGACTGTTGTCTTTTCCCAATACCAGACCAATAGCTTCCGGTAATGGGTAGTCGATATTGCTGAGTGCACGCCAGTTGCCCACGCCACCTGTTAGAATCATCACGCCGAGGGCGAGGAACGCCAGTGTGGCCAATGCCGAGATGTATCCTTTGGGGATATTACGCGCTGGGTTCTTCACTTCTTCCGCCACCATGGCCACTCCTTCGATGGCAAGGTAGAACCACACTGCGAAAGGAAGCGCCACGAATACACCCGACCAACCAAAAGGCATGGGATCGGTCATGAAGTTGTCCATTTTGAAATGCGGAGCCACAATTCCCATGAATATGAGCAGTTCGATGACCGCAAGCGCCGTGATGAAAACGGAAAAAACCGCCGATTCCTTCACGCCCGAAGCGTTGAGTAACATGAACACCACGTTGAACGCGAGCGCTGATGGAATAACTCCAACAGAAGGGTATAAAAAATGCAGGTAACTGCCCAATGCAAAAGCAATCGCAGGGGTGGCCAGCAGAAAGTCGACCAGGGTGGCATAACCCGCTACCAGTCCGCCCATTGGCCCCATAGCCCGGTACGCGTAAGCAAAAGCGCCGCCCGCATGTGGAATGGCGGCCGTTAACTCGGTATAACTAAAAATGAAAGTGACATACATCACCGTTACCAGTAAGGTCGCGATCAGGAAACCGATGGTGCCGGAAACACCCCAGCCATAGTTCCAGCCGAAATATTCTCCGGAAATAACAAGGCCAACGGCAATGGCCCAGAGATGAATTGGCTTTAAGGTACGCTTTAACGTTGCTGCAGTTTGGTGCTCCATGTTTCAATGGTGTGAATGAGTAAACTGCGCAGTTACAGACAATTGGCGTTTGAAGTTAGAAAATGAAAATTAAACCACCGCTAAAATTTATACGTGGCGTAAGCGATGATGATGGCCGCGATGATCCCAACCAGGTCGGCGATGAGTCCGCAGGTGAGCGCGTAGCGCGTTTTGCGGATGTTCACGCTCCCGAAATAGACCGCGAGTATATAAAAAGTTGTTTCCGTGGATCCCTGCATAATGGAAGCCAGGTAACCCTGAAACGAATCCACACCATGTGTTTTCATCACATCCACCATCAACCCGCGGGCGCCGCCACCGCTCAGGGATTTCATAATACCTACCGGAACAACGGGAACAAAACTGGTGTCGAATCCCATGGCTGCTACGGCGAACGCAATGCCCTGTTCAATATAATCCATACAACCAGTAGTGCGGAACGCGCTGATGGCCACCAATATGGCGATAAGGTACGGAATGATGGTAACGGCCGTCTGGAAGCCCTCCTTTGCGCCTTCAATGAATGCCTCGTACACGTTGATCTTCTTCACCATGCCCATCACCAGGAAAGAAATGATGATGGAAAAAATAATCAGGCTGCCCAATAAACCGATGTATTGCGCCATCACTTCCGGAGAATACTGCCGCAGCCAGAAGAAAAGCGCGGCCATGATGCCCGAAAAGCCCAGCACAAACACCAGTACGGGCAATTTAAAGAGATTGATGCGCTGGTAAGCGGCCACGGCCACCATACCCGAAATGAAGGAAACGAAGGTGCCCATGAGCGTGGGCAGAAAAATATCCGTGGCATTAAAACCTACCAATCCCTGTTCAATGGCCATGCTCTGCCGGATGGCGATCACGGAAGTGGGGATCAGGGTGATGCCGGCGGTATTCAGCACCAGGAACATGATCTGCGCGTTACTTGCAGTCTCTTTCTCGGGGTTGATTTCCTGCAGTTCCTTCATGGCTTTCAGGCCCAAAGGGGTGGCTGCGTTGTCCAGTCCCAGCATGTTCGCGGAGAAGTTCATCATAATCGAACCGTTCGCGGGATGCCCCGTTGGAATGGAGGGGAACAGTTTCCGGAAGAAGGGTGCCACGGCCCTGGAAAAAACCTGTATCATGCCGGCCCGCTCTCCTATTTTCATGATCCCCAGCCATAGGGTCATCATGCCCACCAGTCCGATGGAAATATCGAAGCCCGTTTTGGCTGAATCGAATATACCTGAAACTACTTTGGAGAAAATCTCCACATCTCCAAAAAAGATCAGCTTAATAAGGGCCACTATAAATGCAATGAGGAAAAAAGCCAGCCAGACATAATTAAGCGCCATGCGGAATGGATTGGTAAGAATAATTGGCGGAAAATAGGAAATTTTACGCGATCACTGAAATCACGCTGGTTAGAAAGCCGGTCGATCCACCATGGAAATCCCTATCTTTGCGGCCGAAAAATCTCCAAAATGGCTTTACAAGCAGGTATTGTAGGATTGCCCAACGTAGGGAAATCCACTCTTTTCAACGCAGTGAGCAACAGTGCAAAAGCGCAGGCAAGCAATTATCGTTTCTGTACCATCGATCCCAACGTGGGACTCGTGGACGTTCCGGATACCAGGCTGAATAAACTGGAAGAACTGGTGAAACCCAACAGGGTTGTACCCACACAGATCGAAATCGTGGACATTGCCGGGCTGGTGCGCGGTGCTAGTAAGGGAGAAGGCCTTGGCAACAAGTTTCTCGGTAATATCCGTGAAGTGGACGCCATCGTGCACGTGATCCGCTGTTTCGAAGACGAGAACATTCTCCGCGAGGAAGGCGCCATCAATCCCGTAAGCGATAAAGAAATTATTGATACAGAATTGCAGTTGAAGGACCTGGAAAGCGTGGAGAAAAAACTGCAACGCACCGAAAAAATGGCCAAAACAGATCCCAAGGCCAAAGTGGAAATGGAAATCCTGAAACGCTGCAAGGACCACCTTGAAAAAGGACAAAGCATCCGCACCCTCAACCTGGATAAGGAAGAACGCGTGGCCATCTCCGACCTGTTCCTGCTCACGGAAAAACTGGTGCTGTATGTGGCCAACGTGGAAGAAGCCAGCATGCACACCGGCAACAAATATTCAGAAATGCTGAAAGCAGCAGTGGCTTCCGAAAACGCGGAAGTTGTGGTGATGTGCAACAACATCGAAGCACAAATCGCGGAAATCGAAAACCCCGAAGACAAAGCCATGTTCATGGAAGAATACAACATGACCGAACCGGCTCTCGATAAAATGATCCACTCTGTCTACAAACTCCTGAAATTACAAACTTACTTCACCGCAGGGGTGCAGGAAGTACGCGCCTGGACCATCCAGGAAGGCTGGAAAGCGCCTCAGGCCGCCAGTGTGATCCATACTGATTTTGAAAAAGGCTTTATCAAAGCCGAAGTAATCGCCTACGATGATTATGTGAAGTACGGCTCCGAAGCCGCCTGTCGCGACAACGGAAAACTGAGGATCGAAGGAAAAGAATATATCGTGAAAGATGGCGACATCATGCACTTCCGCTTCAACGTGTAGTGGCTCTTAAAAGACTTTGCGCCTTAGCGCCTTTGCGAGATATTTCTAATGTTTTAATAAGAAATAGGTTTCTCGCAAAGGCGCTAAGGCGCAAAGAAGAAAGTTATTTAAGACCGAAAATCTGCGTGAAATACAATTCCCCGCTTTTGCTGCGGGCAACCCCCACGCCCATCAGGTTGTATTTCCCTTCAATGTTCTTTTTGTGTCCCGGGCTCTTCAGCCAGCCTTTCACCACTTCTTCAGCAGAGAGGTTCCCAAAAGCTACGTTTTCTGCCCAGCCTTTCAGCATACCTTCAGAAGACGCGATCTTTTTTACCCTGGCTTCAAAGCCGTTGTGGCCGAATGCGGTCTTCTTTTTCGCCATATTCGCGCTGTGTTGTTCCGCGGCTTTCGCCATGGCGCTGTTCCATTGCAACGGAGGCAGGTTTTTCTTCTTCCGGTGCTTGTTCACCAGCTCAAGAATCTCCGATTCCATATCACTAAGATCATCATCATCAGAAACCAGTTGAACCGTAAGCACAGGATGCCGTTCCGCCGCCAGGGCGGTTCTTTCCTGGATCAATAACGTGAGCAGTAAACATGAGCCGAACAATGCCGATC
>CAMLPA010000257.1 GCA_946481605.1 uncultured Flavihumibacter sp.
GAGGCGTATCCCTCTGTGTCTTTCGCGAAACTGCGTGTATCCTATGGATTAACCGGGAATATCGACCCTAATACACCTGCCGTATTGGCCGCCAGCACCGGGATCAACAATGATACTCAATTACCCAATGCGTCGGTTACCAGTCCGCCCAACCCGCTGCTCCGTTGGGAAAAAACCGCGACAGCCAATTTCGGGATCGACTTCGCATTGTTTGAAAACAGGCTCAGCGGTACGTTTGAATACTACCGTAGAGTAGGGAGTGACCTTTTTGCAACGCGCAGATTGGATCCCGCACAGGGATTCTCTCAAATGGTCATCAATAATGCAGGAATGTTGAACAAGGGAGTTGACCTGAACCTGTCGTATGGTGTGATACGGGCCGCAAGGCCGGGAAATTTCACCTGGACAACCAATTTCCTTGCTTCCTTTAATAAAAATAAAATCACGTATGTGGATGAAGTGGCTACCGATCCGTCGTCCCTTGTTTCCGGGCAGAATTTCAGAACCGGGTACCCGGTAAGGTCTTTGTTTTCCCTGCCATTCGCCGGACTGGACAATATGGGACAGACTCTTTGGTACGACGGAAAAGGCGGTGCAACCAACCGAAGGCTGGATGGAAGCAATATGGATGCGATCCTATATTCCGGAACCTACGATCCTCTGCGGAGTCTTTCGCTGAACAATGACTTCAGGTTCCGCGGCTTCAGCCTCACTGCATTCGCTGTTTATTACGGAGGTCATGTGTACAGGGCAAGACCGGCGGCAATTACGTACCCTTACCCCCTGTACAGCGCAGCACCTAATTATTTTCTTGATAGCTGGACGCCCAACAAGCAACATACGGATGTGCCCGGTACACACCAGTATTATATAGCCGCCGCCAGTGGGGCAAACGGGCAGTTGGAATATTCCGATCTCATTGTAAGACGTGCCGATTTTATCCGGCTACGCAACATTGTATCCGGATATGACCTGCCCCGCAATGCCGCCAGTTCGATCAGGGCTCAATCCATCAGGCTGCGTTTCCAGGTAAACAATCCCGGACTGATCTGGGCCAAACAAACTGATATTCGGGCCGACCAGGAAACAGGGTCGATGCCGGTCCCGACTTCCTTTGTATTTGGTGCAAGCGTTCATTTCTAAAACTCAAACATGAAAAAATTAAGTGCAGTAATTGCAATCATAACTATACTCCTGGGTTCAGTCTCATGCGGAAAATATACTGACATTCAGCCGAAAGGAAAAAATCTACTCAATAATGTCGATGACCTCGACCTGCTCATGAATCACATGTACGGCGGGAGCCAATTCGACTTTACCTTCCAGTCGATTCTGGTAAACGACATGTATTACCCTTTTGCAAATGTGCCCACTATTGCAGGGGGGGCAGTAAAAGACATTACCTACGTTGTAACAACATATGATGAGGGCATCGACAGGGCTGCATTAACTTTATCTGACTATGTTTACGAAGGGCTGTACGGCATCGTTTCGCGGGTGGCAAACATAGTGATTCAACAGGCAGATCAGGCAGAAGGAGACCGGATGCTGGCTCGCCAACTGAAAGCAGAAGCATACGTATTAAGGGCGTACATGCATTACCTGCTGGTGAACGTTTTTGCAAAGGCGTATGATCCGGCAACTGCATCAAAAGAGGGTGGGATTCCATATGTTAAGCAATTGAACCTGGAACAGGTGCAGGCTAAAAGAACAATGAAGGAAGTGTATGACTTCCTGCTGGAAGATGTAAACGCAGCCATAGACCTGGAAGCGTTGCCTGCCCAGGGAAAAAACAGTATGCGCATCGGAAAAAGCTTTGCGTATGCTGTTAAAGCCAGAATACTGATGTCGATGAGAGATTATGAAGGCGCACTGGCAGCTACCAACGAAGCGCTGAAATTTAATAACGTACTGGAAGATCACAGGATTTTCCTGTCTGCTCCACTGGGGCAGCATGTGCCTTTCGCGCGAGACGGAACCAGTGCACCTGACAACCTGTTCTACGCATATTTCGGTAAACCCTGGCCGCTCACTTTTTCACCAAGTATTGAAATTATTAATAACTACTACGAGCCGGGAAATATTATACTTGATTCAACAAGCGCTTATAACTTTAGCCTGGGCGAAATGTTCCTGGGCATGCCGGGCGTTCCTATTTTCTTGCCGTCCACCGGAAATTACGAACAAAATGCTGCCGGAATGACCACCTCAGATCTTTACATGATGAAGGCGGAATGCCTTATCAGGTTGCAGAAAGTGAATGACGGAATGGATGTCATTAACGAAGTTAGAAAACGGAGGGTAGCACCCTACCAACCTGCTACTGCCACAAATGAGGCAAGCGCGATGACGTGGTTGAAGAAAACTGCCAGGATTGAGTTTCTTTACACTGTTCGCAACTTCATCGATATTAAAAGGTGGAACGCGGAAGGTACGTACAAGGAAAATATTACCAAAACCATCGGCGGAAAAGTATATGAACTGAAACACGATTCTAAACTTTGGGTGTTCCCGTTTCCGCAGAATGCCACGGAGTTCAACCCAACGCTAACACAGAATTATTGAACTTGAATTGCGGAATTGTAATTAAACATACTTCGTTTATGAAAAATTTAATTTTATTGATTTATACGCTGTTGGCAGGATTAACAGTATCGGCACAGCATGACCTTTCACTTCGCATTGGCGATCCTGCGCCGGCTATCAGGTATTCCAAATGGGTGAAAGGAGCGGCGCTGAACGCATTCAATGAAAATGAGGTTTACGTGCTTGAATTCTGGGCTACATGGTGTGGCCCCTGCCGTGCCGCCATGCCCCACCTTACGAGCTTGCAGAAGCAGTATGGTGATAAAATCAGAATCATTGGTGTTGATATATGGGAAGATAAAAAAATGGGAAAGCCTCATGCAGCCTACGTTCCCATGGTTGAGCAGTTTGTGAGAGAGAACGACGCAAATATGGGCTATGATGTGATGGTAGACAGCGATGTTCAGTTCATGGGGGAGCACTGGATGAAAGCAGCCGGACAGGAAGGAATTCCATCCACTTTCATTGTTAAACATCAGAAAGTGGTATGGATCGGCGGACCAACCGCTTTAGACAGTATTCTGCCAAAAATTCTGGATGGAACTTATGAACTGAATACTAGCAGGGCCAACCAGGAGAAACAGGCCGAAGCCACTAAAAAACAACTGGAGGCATGGATGAGGATCAGTACGCCCATCCGGGACGCACTCAATAACAAGGACTTTGACAAGGCAACAGAGCTGATCAGCAAGGCTTTGGCTGTTAATCCTGACTACAAAACTGCTTTTTATTACTGGAAATTCGATGTGTTGTCCCGGCACGCGCCAAAGAAGGCCATCGCGTTCGGAGAGCAATGGCTGAAGGAGGACGATGCAGCCGCAGTTTTGATTATGGGTAGCTTATCAAAAGAAGATGGATTAGATAAATCTGTCTATGCATGGAGCGCGTCGGAATATATCGCGCGGAAGGAAGATCCGGGCGTATTCGACCTGCATTCGCTGGCAGCGGTTTATGGGAGGGCAGGAGATTTCAGGAATGCGGTGATGCACGAAGAAAACGCAGTGAAGTTGGCAGAAAAGGTATTGAAAGACGGGGAAATGGTTGGACTGGTCACCGTTGGTATTCTGGAGCAGTTCAAAGCCGCGCTTAAGGCTTACCGCAACGGAAAACTTCCTGAACCATCCCAAAAATAAGCGCACATTGTTCTGCGGAGACTGTATTGATTCTTAAAACAAAACATTATGATCCGGTCTTTTTTTATATGGTTTTCATGCATTGCCCCTATGTTTTTAGCAGCCCAATCTGTTGCAAACATCAGCGGAAAACTGGATGGCGCGAACGCGCCCGGCAAAAAAGTGTACCTTACCGTTCCAGACTGGGGCGGCACTTTGATGGATAGTGCGGTAATTGATCCTGCAGGTAAATTCAGGCTCAAAACTGTTTTAGCATCTCCTGCTGTACTGGCGCTCAAGTTTAAATCTGAAAAAGAGCCTTTGCACGCAAGTGGCGATCCCCTCGTCATTTTCTTTGCGGAGAATTCGAATATAACCGTGCATGGTAATTTCGACAGTCTGCTTAAGGAAAATCCATTTATGGCCATGATGTACAAACAGCTTTCAACCGCAATTAGGATTACAGGATCGGAAAGTCACCTTCAGTACCTAGATTACTACAGGAAGAAGCGGTCGCTGGACGATGAAAAAGACAGGCGGATGAGCGACTATTCAAAACTGATCAACTCTGCTGAAGGAAAAAAGCCCGAATCCAGGACAAAAGTAATGGCCTTGGCAGGAAGGCTGGACGAGGCAGACGAAAATTTGAGAGCATATTCGGTGAACTACATTTTGTCTGGACCATCTTCGGAAGTGTTGGCATACATTGCCGCGCAAACATTGAAAATGCCGAACCTGACTACCTCCGATATTGAAAAGCTGAATGCCAGGTTTTCTGACATGAAGGAAAAGGGACCTATTGCTAGGGCATTTGTTGATCAGTTGAAGGTGGTGAAAGGAGGAGTGCTGGGTGCAAAATTTCAGGACTTTTCTTTAACGGATGCAGACGGTAAAACGCATAGGCTTGGGGCGTATGTAGGCAAAGGGAAATACGTGCTGGTCGAGTTCTGGGCAAGCTGGTGCGGACCCTGCCGGGCAGATATCCCACATTTGAAAGAAGTTTTTAGTATCTATCACCCAAAGGGATTTGAGATCGTCAGCGTATCGCTGGATGAGAAAAAAGAAGCCTGGATGAAGGCGATGAAGGACGAGAAATTGGACCAGTGGCCGCAGTTGATCGATCCTGCTGCCACAAAGAGTGACCTCGTCAAAGCTTACCGTATCACCGGCATCCCGGCGTGCCTTCTTTTTGATCCGCAGGGAAACCTGGTTACCTATAATATGCGTGGCGCATTCATGGACGCGCTGCTAATCAGGTTGTATGGAAATTATTTTCCCCGAAGCTGACTCCGGGAAGGGGTTATTGATCGTCCCTCAAATGGGTTTTCTTGTTTGGGCTTAAAATATTTTCCGCCGATTAGCGAAGCGTATTTGTCGGTCTTAAGGTCACACATCCGCAGTGCCATGTGCAACAGTTGCCGCATGCAGCCGGGGCTTAACTCATTTTATGTCCTTTACTAGGTTAAGTATATGCACCAATGGTTCGATTGTACTCCTATCATCCGCACGAGGTGAAATTTTTCCCAGGTGGGAAGAACGCACAGAAATTGAAACGGCTATTCTTTAGGGGATGGCCGTTTTTTAGTTAAAGCGTCTATTATACACCTTTCAAAACACCATTCCCTGCTGACAAAATCTAAATAGATATTAGTTTTATGATAGCATTGTACAATAATTGGTTAAGAAGCGCAAAATTACCCTTTCTTTTACAGATACTTTTGTAAC
>CAMLPA010000258.1 GCA_946481605.1 uncultured Flavihumibacter sp.
ATACATCCCTGGAAGGAACTTTGTTTGAAAGGCCGGTGGCGCATGGCTATTTTATATTGAGTGCAGCTGCCGGACTCTTTGTTGATGCCCGAAAAGGCCCGGTAGTGTTGAATTATGGGTTAGAAGATTGTCGTTTTCTAAAACCGGTTTATGCCGGAAGTACGATAGGAGTTAAGCTTACCTGCAAAGAAAAGCTAAGGCAGGAAAAAAAGGACCCTGGTGATACAGCAAGAGGAATCGTTAAATGGCTCGTGGAAGTAAGTGATGAACTGAATGAACCTGTGGCCATCGCAACCATTTTGACCATGGTAATGTTAAAAAATCAGGAAAGCTGGTAAATGATCCGGCGAATTTGTAAATTATTATCAAATTGGCAACCTATGATACAGACAATTCAGGATGGACATGTTAAGGTGGAAACCGAACACGGTATCACCACCATAGAGTTTTATCATCCACAAGGAAACGCGCTTCCAGCAAAGATTCTGCGTGAGCTTGCTGTAGCAGTCTCCGCGGCAGGGAGCGATGCCGCAACGAAAGTGATTATCCTCCGTTCGGAGGGAGAATCGGTATTCTGTTCCGGTGCCTCTTTTGATGAGCTGGCAAATATCAGGAACGAGGAAGAGGGAAGAAGATTTTTCACCGGGTTCGCAGAGGTAATCAATGCAATGCGCAAATGCCCCAAGTTTATCATCGGGCGCATTCAGGGTAAATGTGTTGGCGGTGGTGTAGGGCTCGCTGCTGCTACCGATTATTGTATCGCCTGGAACAGTGTTGATGTGAAGCTGAGTGAACTTGCTGTAGGTATTGGCCCCTTCGTGGTGGGACCTGCGGTAGAAAGAAAAATAGGGACATCCGCCTTCAGTCAGCTCGCGATTGATGCCACCCATTGGCGCAACGCGGAGTGGGCTAAGAGGAAAGGCCTCTTCGCCGAGGTGCATGAAAGCATCGAAAATATGGACGAATCCATTGCGCGACTCGCGAACACTTTATCACATTCCCATCCAGAGGCAATGCGGGAAATGAAGAAAATTTTCTGGAAAGGTACCGAGCATTGGGATGAACTGCTCCGCGAAAGGGCGGCCATCAGCGGCAGACTGATCCTCAGTGAATACAGTAAAACCGCTATCGAAAAGTTTAAAACACCTGCCAAGACAAGTTGATCTTTGGTTTTCTTAGATGAATTGCAAAGGAAACGCAAAAGTTTTAAGATGAATGGAAAACTATTTCACGATTTCCGATAAATATCTAATTTCATGACTCAATTAAGCAGTCATTTATAGGTTTTATAATCACGGAGCGGGGTTTCTACCCCGTTCTTCATTTATAGCCTTTGGACTGAAATGAGTTTAAGAAAAACGTTTCGTCCTGGATAGCCCTCTAATGTGTACAGTTTGATTTTGATGTGTGGGAACCGCGTTTGTTATTTCTGTATGCTGTTTAATAACCTTCTTAAAAACAGCTAGATGCTTTTACATCATCAGCGAAATTCCGCTTTTACATAAATTTTCCCGATCTCGTAAATGCATTTTCCCGATTCTGAAAGCATTCCGGATGAACAATGCGCAATTTCGCACCCTGAAATGTTCCCCTGAATGAAAAAGCTGCTGCTTTCCCTGCTAATATCTTTATTCTTTATAGAGGCAAATGCCCAGAAAAAAGTGGATTCCGCCCAAACCAACGACCTCGCGGAAGTGGTTGTTCGTAGCGTAATCGACCTCGATGCGCGTAAAAATGCCAGTTCATCCAAACTTGTTTATACCAGTAAAGATTTTGAACGTTTTGAATTAACCACTATCGGGGATTATCTCCGGTCGCTGCCCGGCGTGGTGATGGACAAGGGAAACGAAGCTAAAGACGTAAAATTCAGAGGTTTAGACAAAGAGTATACTCAAATACTTATCGACGGCGAGCGGATTCCGGACGGCGGCGAAAAAAGAGAATTCCAGGTAGATCGTATTCCGCTGAATATGGTGGAGCGGATCGAAATTCTCCGCACACCCACCGCGAACATGGACGCGCAGGGGATGGCAGGTACTATTAACATTGTTCTGAAAAAGGCTATGCCGCACCCAACCCTCCGCCTGAATGCGAGTGTGGGAAAAGTGGAGGAACACGGCACTGTTTACGACAGTTACCTTCAATATGGTAACGCAATTGGTAAAAACGCCAGCTTCCTGCTGAACGGTGGTTACCAAACCCGTGAGGCGCCCAAGACTAAAACAAAAGAATCTTTCAAGAACGGCGTGCTGCAATCTGGCGAAGAGGAAGTGGAACTGAAGAAGTACAAAGAAGCCAACTTCGCGCCAAGGCTCAACTGGAACATCGCTCCCAAACACAGCTTCAATTTCGACCCCATGTTGCTGTATTCCCAGGAAGACAAAGTGGTTACCAAACCCGCCTATAAATATTCCGCCAATAAGGTGGATACCACTTCTCAGGCCGATAACGAAGTAAAGGACCGCACCGGCTGGGCATTGCGGGCAACCTATACTTTCCGGCCCTCAGACAAACACGTTTTTACTTTCCGCCCCATCTACCAGGCTTATGAAGAACAAAAAGAAAAGGTAGCCTTTAAATACAACAACAAAGGCGTGGAAACTGAAGCCACCACCGAAACGGAGGACAAGTCTGACCGCGAGTTCATCAACAGGATCACCTACCAGTTCCTGGGCAACAAACACAATGTCCAGGCCGCTATCGAAGCCGGGCAAAAGAAAAGGGAGCGCTCCAAAGACAAAACAAAAAACGGGGCGCCGGATAAAATCGGGGTAAAAGATTTGTATTTCGCCGAAGAAAACCGCGTGAATGCCTACCTGATGGACGAATTCAGGATCGCACCAAAACATTTTATCACCCCCGCCATTCGCTGGGAATACACCAAAGGAAGCAATACTTCTTACTTTAAAGCTGATTCCGGAAACGACACGGCAGTTGCCAGAAGCAATTACTACAATACCCTGAACCCATCCCTCAATTACCTCTACAATATTTCCAACAGCCTCAACTTCAGAGTGGGTATGGCCAGAACGGTGCGCCGTCCGCAGTTCGATCAGCTTACACCCTTCCTCGAAGAAAAGAAAGGTACCCTGGCTGAACCCGATAATGCCGGTAACCCCTTTTTGGAACCCGAAACTTCTTTGGGCGGTGATGCCGGACTCGATTTCTTTTTTGGCAAGGAACAGAAACTGGGTGTATTCGGCGTGAATGCCTTTTACCGTGATGTGAATGATTTTATGGAATCTCAGGTAAACCTGGATGCTGCAACAAACAGGTATGTTTCCAGAACTGTAAACGCTGGAGACGGAAAAGTATGGGGGTTTGAATTTGATGCCCGCTATGCCATCAATGTAAAAGGCGTGGGGCAGTTCATTCCGAAAGCGAATTATTCCATCCTCCGCTCCGAAGTGCTGGATACCAAAACAGGGCAACTCCGGAAATTCAAAAACCAACCGGACTACGTATATAATATCGGGTTGGAATATGTGATGAACAACCGCCGTTTCAGTATCGGGGCCAATTTCAATAAGGTACCTATCAACCAGGAACCGACCACCAAAGATGATGGCAGCTACGAAGTGAAGGAGAATACCGATATCCAGCGACTCGATGTGTTCCTCAATTATACGGTAAACAGAAAGTTGGCTGTGCGCCTTGCCGGGCAAAACCTGCTTACCCAAACCAAAGAAGTAAGAAAATCAGTCTATAATACCAGTGGCCAACTCACCAGTTACGATGTGGAAAGAGAAAATTACGCTTCAACGCTGATGTTGAGTTTACAATGGAACTTCAGATAATATGGGCAGTCCGATGAGCAATAAAAAGAAGAAGGGGCCATCCCCCGCGAAAAAACTTTCTGGCAAGCTTCACCTTTGGTTGGGGCTTGCCAGTGGCCTTATTGTATTTATCGTGAGCATCACGGGGTGTATATACGTTTTTGAAGAAGAAATCCGGGAGAAGATGCACAAGGACGTGCTGTTCGTGGAACCTATTCCCGGCAAATCATTCATCACGGCAGACGCGGCACTCGCAGCGGTAACCACTGCTTTCCCTGGTGAAAAACTGAAGCAGCTAAGGGTGTACAATGAACCCGACAGGGCCTGGCAGGTACACCTTGAAAAAGAACAGGCGGTGGCGATCAATCCCTATTCAGGGGCAGTGATTAGTAGGTTCAGTCGCCACGACTGGCTGCATACCGTTGAAAAGATACATACCTCGTTGTTGCTCGGTGAAGTGGGGAAATGGATCATCCGCATTAATATCCTCATTTTCCTAGTATTGCTGATTTCAGGCATTATTCTCTGGTTCCCGGGCAATAAGGCGCGGCGGAAGCAATCTTTTAAAGTGAAATGGGACGCTTCCGCGAAACGCGTGAACTATGATTTTCACAATGTGTTCGGCTTTTATAGTTCACTTTTTCTGCTGGTGATTGTATTTACAGGCATGTGGTGGTCGTTCGATTGGGTGAAGCGCACTGTTTATTTTGTAACAGGCTCTCCTTATGAAAAGAAAAAGGAAGAGGAGAAAAAAAGAATGGAACCCGGAATGATGATGGCTGGAAACAATGTGTTGTATTCACCTGTTCTGGCTTATCAGGATGCTTCCGCAAAATACCCCGGAGCCACTGAGATGCATATTAATTTCCCCCAGAAGAATGGCGAGCCCATCAAATTAAAATTGCATTACCCCTACAAATGGTACCGCAAAACAAATGATATCCAGGTAGATGCTGTTTCAGGAAAAGTGGTGCGTGAAAACCTGTATGCGAATTATTCCGCTGGCGATAAGTTCAAACACAGCAATTACGATTTGCATACCGGCCGCTTCTTTGGTATGGGTGGAAAAATATTCGCGTTCCTATTGAGTTTGCTGGCGGCGAGTATGCCTGTAACCGGTTTCGCGATCTGGTGGGTCAGGAAAAAGAAGAAGTCTCCGGCTAAAAAGCCCGTTCCTGCAAAAAATACTATTCCGGTATTTCAACCTGCAGGCGCATAAAAAATCCCCGCCCGATGAAGGGCAGGGATGCTTGCTTTACTTTTCAATTATATGTTCAGACCGCCGCAGGCGCTTAGTACCTGCCCGGTGATATACGAACTCATATCGGAGGCGAGGAATAGCGTTGTGTTGGCGATTTCTTCCGTTTTACCGAATCTGCCCAGGGGGATTTTTTTCAGAAAATCATCAGCGGCTGCGCCTTCTTTCAGGTAGTGGGTCATATCGGTTTCGATAAAACCCGGGGCGATGGCATTGCAACGGATGTTGCGGCTACCCAGTTCGTGCGCCACGCTTTTTGTGAAGCCAATGATCCCTGCTTTACTTGCTGCGTAGCTCGCTTGCCCCGCGTTACCACGGATACCAATAATGGAACTCATGTTGATGATGCTGCCGCTTTTGGCTTTCATCATGGGGCGGATCA
>CAMLPA010000259.1 GCA_946481605.1 uncultured Flavihumibacter sp.
ACCAAACTCGCCCTGAACATAGATGCGAATCCTTCCAAACTGGGTCCATCGGGCGAACCCAATCATTTGAACGGAAATAAGAAAAGAACCCTCTGGTTTTACTTCGGACTTCCAAAACCATCTTCCGACAAAAAAGAGCAGTACAGCCGCCCCGCGGTAAACGACCTCTTCTAAAATAAAAATCATGAAAGCGCTGATCAGTAGTATAATCCTTTCTTTCCTTACCCTTTGCTTGCAGGCCCAACCCAACCTGGATTGGGCGAAAAAAGTCGGGAGCAGGCAACAACCTTCTGCAACAAAAGTATTTTGGGTGAATGATTTCGGTGCGAAATCCGATACCGTTACCCTCAATACCAAAGCCATACAAAAAGCTATTGACGCCGCTTCCAAAAAGGGCGGCGTGGTAAGGTTCAAACCAGGCACGTATGTTACGGGCGCATTGTTCCTGAAAAGCAATGTGCAACTGCAAATCGATAAAGATGTCCTGATCCTGGGTAGCACCAGCTTCGATGATTACCCTGAAATAGATACCCGTATTGCGGGCATAGAAATGAAGTGGCCGGCCGCGCTCATCAACGTGATCGGACAAAAGCGGGTAGCCATTACCGGGGAAGGAAAAGTAAATGCCCGTGGGAAATTCTGCTGGGACAAATACTGGAACATGCGCCGCAACGACTACGAACCGAAGGGCCTGCGCTGGATTGTAGACTATGACGCGAAGCGCGTGCGGACGGTACTTGTACAGAATGCGGAAGATGTTACGCTGAAAGGGCTCACGTTCAGCAACGCTGGTTTCTGGACCATTCAGTTGTTGTATTCTTCCTACGTAACCGTTACCGGTGTTACGGTGCGCAACAACGAAGACGGCAAAGGCCCGAGCACAGATGGCGTGGATGTGGACTCCTCCTCCTGGGTACTGGTGGAAAACTGTGATATAGATTGCAACGATGATAATTTTTGTTTGAAAGCGGGCCGCGATTGGGATGGATTGCGGGTGAACCGCCCAACTGAATATGTGGTGATCCGGAATTGCATTGCGCGTCGCGGTGGTGGATTACTGACTTTGGGTAGTGAAACCTCAGGATCTATAAGGCATGTGCTGGCGGAAAATATGTATGCTAAAGGAACAGGCAACGGCTTCCATATTAAATCGGCGCTCACACGCGGCGGCGTGGTGGAAGACATCCATATCCGGAACTGGAAACTGGATTCGATGAAAAATGTTTTTCATTTTACCATGAACTGGAACCCGACATACAGTTATTCCAAACTCCCTGCTGAATACAACGAAAATAATATTCCTGAACACTGGAAAACCATGCTCCGTAAAGTGGAGCCGGAAGAAAAAGGCATTCCGCTTTTCAGAAATATTTATGTGGATGGGATGAAAGTGGATGGCGCCGCGAAGTTTATGGATGCGGAAGGATTGCCTTCACGCGCCCTGGAAAATTTTCACTTCTCAAATATCAAGGCTATCGTAACCGCAACGGGAAAAGCGCATTTCACCAAAGGCTGGACCTTCGATAAGGTGGAACTTGTTGCCAAAGAAGGTTCTTTAAAAGAACTTTCCGCAACAGTACAGGATGGCACAGCAAAGGGAACAAACTAATTTGATCTTCCGATACAATATTTCGCCATTGAATGGATTGCTGAATATGAAAAGAAACCTCCTTTTCGGAATTTGCTTACTGGCCACCCCATTTTCCATGCGTGCACAACGAACCATGGAATACCTTGACCGCGGCGTGGTGGCCATTCCCGACAGCAACAAAACCTTCATCAGTTGGCGACTGCTGGCTACCGATCCCGATGATATTGCTTTTAATGTCTATAAACAATCGCCACGGGGACCACTAAAACTGAATACTACACCCATTAAAAATGTGACATGGTTCCTCGATGAAACCGGAAATTCTTCCACCAAAAGAACTTACCTCGTTAAATCGCTGCTGAAAGGAAAAGAAGTGGACACCTCCGCGCCTTTTACCATTGAAGCCGGGAACAACAAACCGTATTTGTCCATTCCCCTGCAAACGCCACCTGGGTACACGCCCAACGATGGTTCCGTGGGTGATCTTGATGGCGACGGTACTTACGAGATCGTGGTGCACATGACCAGCCGGGGACGAGACAATTCGCACGCCGGCATCACCGATCCGCCCATATTCCACGCGTATAAACTGGATGGCACTTTATTGTGGCGCATCAACCTCGGAAAAAACATCCGGGAAGGCGCGCACTATACACAGTTTATGGTGTACGACCTGGATGCCGATGGAAAAGCTGAAATAGCGATGAAGACGGCAGACGGCACCATTGACGGACAGGGAAATGTAATTGGCGACTCCACGAAAGATTACCGCAATAAAGACGGATACATCCTCTCCGGCCCGGAATACCTCACCGTATTCGACGGGCTTACCGGGAAAGCCCTCGCCACCACGAAATACATTCCCTCCCGCCACCCGGAAACGGAAACGCCTACTACGGAGGAATTGAAAAATGTATGGGGTGATGGCTATGGCAACCGTATGGACCGTTTTCTGGCCTGCGTGGCTTACCTCGATGGAAAAACGCCCAGTCTGATTATGGCAAGGGGATACTATACCAGGACCGTACTGGCCGCCTGGAATTTCAAAGAGGGTCAGCTCTCCCATGTATGGACCTTCGACAGCGATGATCCCGCACATCCCGAAAACAGACCCTATCGTGGACAGGGGAACCACAACCTGAGCGTTGCTGATGTGGATGGCGATGGAAAGGATGAAATTATTTATGGCGCCATGGCGCTGGACGATAACGGAAAAGGACTGCATACCACAGGATTTGGCCATGGCGATGCCCTTCATGTGAGCGACCTCGACCCATCCCGCCCCGGGTTGGAGGCATTTGATATCCAGGAACGTTTTGGTGATGCGGGTGTGCATTTCCGTGATGCCCATACTGGTGAAGTGCTCTGGAAAAAACCCTCCATTAAAGCAGGGGAAGATGGTGAAGGCCCCGGAAGGGGATTGTCGCTGGACGTGGACCCCCGCTACCCGGGTTTTGAAAGCTGGGCCGCTGGCGCGGGCATTACCGGCATGTTTGATGTGAAAGGCAACAAAATAGCCGATAAAACCCCAGCTGTGAACATGGGTATTTACTGGGATGGCGATGAACTCAGCGAAATACTGAACGGCACATTTATTGGCAAATGGGATTACCTGAACCAGACCACCACCAAACTACTCGATGCCCGTGAATACGGCTGCGCTTCCAACAATGGTACAAAACAAAATCCTGTGCTCTCTGCCGATATTCTCGGCGACTGGCGCGAAGAAATGATCGTCCGTTCCGCTGATAACAAAGAACTGCGGATATTTTCCACCACCATTCCCACCAACCGCCGATTTTATACCTTTATGCACGATCCCCAGTACCGGCTCAGCATCGCCTGGCAGAATGTGGCATACAACCAACCGCCCCATACTTCCTTCTATATTGGGCCGGGGATGAAGGATCCACCAAAACCCGGTATAAAAACTGTTATCTACAAAGCGAAAAAGAAATGATCAAGAAGCACACGATTCTGCTGGCCCTGGCTTTTTGCACCCTCACCTCTTTTGTACTCCTCCAGGGAAGAAAGCCCATCCTGTACATTATTGGCGACTCCACCGTGCGCAACGGCGACGGCTCCGGTAAAAACAAACAATGGGGTTGGGGAAGTTTTATGTACAAGTATTTTGATACAACTGAGATCAGCGTACGCAACCACGCCATAGGTGGAAGAAGCAGCCGCACTTTTATTACTGAAGGCAGGTGGCAAACCATATTGAACGATCTCCGCAAAGGGGATATCGTCCTGATCCAGTTCGGCCACAACGATGCCGGTCCTTTGGACGATACCGCACGCGCCCGTGGTACCATCCGCGGCATCGGCAATGAAAGCAAAGAAATTTACAATCCCATCCGTAAACAACAGGAGACCGTGTACACCTATGGGTGGTACATGAGAAAATACATCCGCGAAGCCCGTGAAAAAGGCGCAATCCCCTACGTGTGTTCACCCGTTCCGCGCGACAACTGGACCCCGGAAGGAAAAACAAAAAGAGGGAACGAAGACTATGCGGGCTGGGCAAAACAGATTGCCCTGGAACAAAAAGCCTGTTTTATTGACCTCAATAACCTGATCGCAGACAAATACGATGAACTGGGAAAAGAAAAAGTAGCGCCGCTTTTTTTCGGAGACCATACCCATACCAGCGAAGCGGGCGCGAAACTGAACGCCGCTGTTGTAGCCACTGAGTTACAAAAGAAAGGAGAATGCTCCCTCGATAAATATATGTACATCATTTTACCATGAGATATACCCTTCTATTCGCATTGCTTGCAACCTTCTCTCAATGTGCTACCAACACGTCCGTTGATGAAACGCCAATCGACCGGCAAAAAGTAGTAAAGCGACACAACGTTCAACTTACATCAGCCGATACCATGGCATCGCTTACCGTAGGCAACGGCAGGTTCGCCTTTACAGCAGATGTTACTGGCCTGCAAACCTTTCCCGAAGCGTATAAAAACGGGATTCCCCTGGGTACACAGGCCGAATGGGGATGGCACAGTTTCCCGAACGTGATGGGATTAAAACGGGAGGAATCGTTGCAGGAATACGATTTGAACGGGAGGAAAATCACCTACCTGGTACAAAGAAAATCACCGGAAAGAAGCAAGGCCGCCTCCAATTATTTCAGAGAGAATCCACACAGGCTGCAACTCGGGAACCTGGGTTTTGTTTTGCTGAAGAAAGATGGAACAGAAGCTGGTTTGAACGATATCACGAATATTCAACAGGAACTGGAACTCTGGAACGGCACCATCCACTCCGTTTTTATGGTGGAGAACGAGAAAGTGGAAGTGTGGACCAATGCCCATGGCGAACAGGATGCCATCGGCGTGAAAGTCGTTTCTCCCCTGCTGAAACAGGGCAGGATGCAGGTGAAACTTCGTTTTCCGCTTCCTACTGCCAAATGGAACGATGAAGGGGTATATCATGGAGAACCGGAAAAACATACTTCGTTCATTCATAAAGCGATGCCCGGAAGGATCGTCCATACATTGGATACTACTACATATTTCGCGGACCTGAACTGGGAAGGGAATGCTGTGCTGGAAAATCCCACCGCACATGATTTCAGGCTGAAGCCCGCTTCGAAGGATACGTTCTCCTTTACCTGCCACTTCTCACAGGATAGTACAAACGTAAAAGAATATTCTTTCTCTTCTATATCCGCCAGCAGCGCCAAAGCGTGGGAAGATTTCTGGCAATCGGGTGGCGCGGTCGATTTTGAAGGAAGCACCGATACCCGTGCCCATGAACTCGAAAGAAGAATCATGCTTTCCCAATACCTTACCCGGGTACAATGCGC
>CAMLPA010000260.1 GCA_946481605.1 uncultured Flavihumibacter sp.
GGTAACCTCATGAACTATGGCGGTAACTTCTCCATCATCCGTTATGCCGAAGTATTGCTGAGTTATCTTGAAAGTATGGTAGAGGCTGGAAAAACAATAGACCAGTCTTTGCTGAACAATACGATCAACCTGGTTAGGGGACGCACCACGGTTAACATGCCGGCCGTTACCACTACGAATACCACGGAACTTATGAAGATCATCCGCAGAGAAAGAAGGGTGGAGTTCGCTTTCGAAGGACTGCGGTACTATGATATCCTGCGTTGGGGTATCGCGGCCCAGGAACTGAACAGACAGTTCACTGGCATGAAACTGACCACCGACCCCGCCAATTATACGAAGTTTCCTGTGGATGCGGAGGGTTACTTCCTGTTGCACAAACGGAATTTTATAGCAGGAACCAACGAGTTGTGGCCCATCCCACAATCGGAGAGGGATATCAATAAAAATCTTTCCCAGAATACGGGTTACTGATTTTTTTATGGCAATTTTCAATCGTACCGGCGGAGTTCTCTCCGCTGGTTTTGTTTTATAGACTTCCCAGCTTCAGATAAAAAATCTTAAATAAATGTACATCCTACATTTATTTTTTATATTGCGTTCCGGTTGAAATGTAACCGATTTCATTCTGGAGTGAATCCGGTACAGATCGGTCGTTTTCTGTCGATGACCCTTTCATAAACCATCTAACGATGCTCAACAAACGCAATATGAAAAGAAATGCTTTAATGGCGCTGGCCATTTCGTTAACGGGGCTTAATGCCAATGCACAAAATCCCGTTGTTCAAACTTCCTATACGCCCGATCCGGCTCCCATGGTGTACAACAACAAAGTTTACATGTACACTGGTGATGATATACCAGGATTTGATTTTTATTACATGACCCGCTGGCGCGTATTTTCGTCATCCGATATGGTGAACTGGACGGATCACGGCATCCCGCTGGCGCTGGAGTCTTTCAGTTGGGCGCGCGACCGGGCCTGGGCTGCGCAATGTATTGAACGCAATGGAAAATTTTATTGGTACATCTGTGTGCAAACGGAACAGAACAATATGTCTATTGGTGTTGCCGTGGGTGATAGTCCTACCGGGCCTTTTAAGGATGCCCTCGGCAAGCCGCTGATCACCACAGGAACCTGGTACAATATTGATCCCACAGTTTTTGTGGATGACGATGGGCAGGCGTATCTCTATTGGGGGAATCCTAACCTGTATTATGTGAAGTTGAACAAGGATATGATTTCCTATTCCGGAGCGATCAATGAAATCCCTCAAACCGTTGAAACTTTTGGTGGCGTACGGCCGCCACGGGGCAATGGCAATGCGCCCAACGCCAATGAAAAAAGGCCTGAAATCAAGGATATGTATGTAGAAGGCCCCTGGTTTTATAAGCGGAACGGCAACTATTATATGATGTATGCCGGCATGGAGAAGGGAAAGGAGTGTTTGTCTTATGCCATGAGCAAGAGCCCCACTGGTCCGTGGGTGTACAAGGGCAAAATCATGACCGAGCAGCCGACGAACAGTTTTACCAACCATGGTGGCATTATTGATTATAAAGGGAAGTCGTATTTGTTTTACCACACGGCATTGTTGAAAGGTGGCGGTAGTTACGGACGTTCCAGTTCGATAGAGTCGTTCAGTTACAATCCGGATGGTACCATTCCGCAGGTCAACATCTCGAAAGAGGGGCCGGCACCGGTGGGCGTATTAAATCCCTACCAGAAAACAGAGGCGGAAACCATTGCCTGGGCCGTAAATTGTAAAACGGACCAGCATCCGAAGACCGGTGTTTTTGTATCGGATATCCGTAAAGATGGGTACATCAAGGTGCGTAATGTCGATTTTGGAAAAGAATCCCCGAAAACTTTCACGGCATCTATAGCTGCCGGATTGGGGGGCGGTGTACTGGAAGTGCATGTTGATAGTGTTGGTGGAACAAAAATCGCGGCCATCAATGTGTCGCGCACAGGAGGTTGGGATACCTGGAAGACATTTACGGAAACCGTCGCCAATCCTGTTACGGGGGTGCATGATGTGTACTTTTCTTTCAAAGGACAGAATGTGACCGCAGGAAGGAAGCTGTTCAATTTTGATTACTGGCTGTTCAAAATGTAGCTGTGCCGCCCGCAGTTTGGAGTAACTAGTTTTGTGGGTAATTGACTATCAGGCTATTGGTTGAAAATGAGCGGTAAAAAAAAGTTAGGAAAGGATATGGAGTTTTAAGGTAAATACTTTTATCTTTGCACTCCTTTTGGCGAGGTAGCTCAGCTGGTTAGAGCATCGGATTCATAACCCGAAGGTCGGCAGTTCAAGTCTGCTCCTCGCTACGATACGAGAAAAGACACTTTAACCGGTGTCTTTTTTTGTTTGATATTGTTTTTGAGCGTCGGATTCTTATCCGCCAGCTGGCGGACGGCAGTTCAAGTCTGCTCCTCGCTACGATAGAAAGAAAAAAGCCTGTAGAAGTTGATTCTACGGGTTTTTTTTATTGGTGTATTTATCTTTTAGAGGTAGCAGAAAAGGTAACAATGGTTGAAGTTTCCCTATGAATCCTGTTGCTTCGGAATTCTCTCCAGTTAAGGCTTTCGCTGTTATATATACATAGCTGTTCTGGCTATGAAGAAATGTGACCTTTTTTCTTTCTGAATTAAAATCAATTCTATTTGAAGTGATTGTGTAGTAAATAATAGCACGTGCTTGAGTTCTGATGATCTGTATAATTTCAGTACCAAAACAAATAAGCCGGATCCCACACGAATCCGGCTTTTGCTTTACTAAGCAATTGGTCTTGGTTAAAACAGGTTGGTTGAAGCCCGGGTTGTCCCGGAAAAACAGTTGGTTGGTAACAGGGAGGATAGGTTTAAAAAGGGTACCATTCGGTAAGCGAAAATGTTTTTGCTGGCTTTTAAAAAGGTCCCCCCATAGAAATGGGGGGAGTCTACGATTGCTTGCCATTATGACTGTATATCTACGCCTTGTTTGTGGTCAGCTAGAGTCTTTCTCCATGCTGACTGAGGTCCAGTCCCTCACGTTCTTCCTCGTCTGAAACGCGGAGTGGTGTGATGAGATCGGTCACTTTCAACAGCAGCAGTGTGCCGAAGAAAGCGAAGAGTGAAACGCCCACCATGGCGAGGAGATGTACGCTGAACAGGTGTGTTTCTCCGTACACGAGTCCATTCTCCGCGATGTTGGCATTCACGTTTTTGCTGGCGAACACGCCGGTGAGGATCATGCCGGTAATACCGCCGATACCGTGGCAAGGAAATACATCCAGGGTATCATCGATATTGGTTCTGCGGGTCCTCAGTTCCACCATCAGGTTGCTTACAATGCTGCTGATGATGCCGATGGCCAGTGCATGGGAGATGGTTACAAAACCGGCAGCCGGTGTAATGGCTACCAGTCCTACCACCGCGCCGATGCAGGTGCCCATGGCTGAAGGCTTTCTGCCCCGGATGGCATCAAAGATGATCCAGGCGAAAGCTGCGGAACCCGAGGCGGCACTCGTTGTGGCGAGGGCGGTGGCGGCCAGGCCATTCGCGCCAAAGGCGGAACCGGCATTGAAACCGAACCATCCGAACCACAGCAAACCCGTACCCAGTAATACATATGTTACGCGTGCAGGATTGTGGCTGGGCTCGTTCCTTTTTTTAAGGTACAATGCACCTGCCAAAGCGGCCCATCCTGCACTCATGTGTACTACCGTTCCACCTGCAAAGTCGAGAACCCCAAGTTTAAAAAGGATGCCTTCCGGATGCCAGGTGGCGTGTGCCAGCGGACAATAAATAAAGAGCGAAAAAAGAACTATAAATAATATATAAGATGTAAACCTTATTCTCTCTGCGAACGCACCCGTAATTAAAGCGGGTGTGATGATGGCGAACTTCAACTGGTACATCGCGAAAAGTACCAATGGAATCGTGGGTGCCAACTCCCAGGGTTTTCCGCCAAGCACCCCCTGCATCATAAAGAAGGTGCCGGGATTGCCGATTACACCGCCGTTGGAATCTCCAAAAGCCATGCTGAAACCCAGTACCACCCACAGAATCGAGATCACGGCCATGCAGATAAAACTCTGCAGCATGGTGGAAATCACGTTCTTCTTACTCACCATTCCTCCGTAGAAGAATGCCAGACCAGGCGTCATAATCAGTACCAGGGCGGTAGAAGTCAACATCCAGGCCGTATCGGGAAAACTGATACCTTCCTGGTTGATGCCATTCACCGGGTTGCCCGGAAAAATAAAACTAAGAACTAATACGGCCAGCAGCAGCCCAAAGGGCAGCATGGCCAGTCGACGGCTCATTGACATAGTTGCGTAGATATTAAAGTCTGTTCAGCTTGATGATGATGAAGCAAAGAAAAGTAAAACTTTTATAACAGATAAATATTTTTTACGATAATGTGAGATTTTAGAAGCTATTCAATTTAAAAACGAATCATTGATTAAAAATTAATTAGATTATTTTAAAATTATATGTGTTTGGTGGAGCAAAAGAAAACCGGCCACTGAGGGTGGCCGGTTCAGGATATGAAATGAAATTTATTATAACGTTCTTCCCGGGTACACTTTCAGTGCCACTTCCAGACAATCCATTGCTTTATGAATGGCATCCTCGTTCAGTACATAAGCGATACGCACTTCTTTTTTACCCAGTCCCGGCGTTTGGTAGAACCCGGTTGCAGGCGCCATCATTACCGTGGCGCCGTTGTGCTCGAAAGATTCCAGCAGCCACTGGCAGAAATGATCCGAATCTGCAATGGGCAATTCCACCACCGCGTAAAACGCGCCGCCCGGGTTGGGGCAGGTTACGCCCGGCATGGCGTTCAGCCTTGAGACAACAGCGTCTCTCCTGCGGAGGTATTCTTCCTTGATGGTATCAAAATAGTTTTCGGGTAGATCGATGGCGGCTTCTCCGGCGATCTGAGCGAAGGAGGGCGGACTGAGCCTGGCCTGCGCGAATTTCATCACGGCATCCAGTACCGCCTGGTTTTTGGTCACCAATGCGCCGATTCTTCCGCCGCAGGCGCTGTAGCGTTTGGAAATGGTGTCCATCAGCAAAACATGGTCTTCTATTCCTTCCAGTTGCATCGCGCTGAAATGCGAACCGGTATAGCAGAACTCACGGTAAGCCTCATCGGAGAACAGGTAAAGGTTGTGTTTCTTCACAATCTCTTTCAGGGTGTCGAGTTCTTCCCTGCTGTACAAATAACCCGTTGGGTTATTGGGGTTGCAGATGATGATGGCTTTAGTACGTGGGGTGATCTTTTGTTCAAAATCGGCGATAGGAGGCAGGGCGAATCCTGTTTCAATAGAAGCAGTGATCGGTACCACTTTCACACCCGCTTCCACCGCGAATCCGTTGTAGTTGGCGTAAAAAGGTT
>CAMLPA010000261.1 GCA_946481605.1 uncultured Flavihumibacter sp.
GGAGGAATATTTTCTCGCAATGGCGCAAAGACGCAACGTTTGGCTGTTGTGTTGTTAGCTGCTTTTATATTGGAATTATGTCATTTCCTTGACAACGTTAATTGATGGTTGTAAACTTATGATGAAGGGGCGCTTGTTGTTGTGGCTTTAGGATGTTTTCTCTTCTTGATTTATGCATCCAGCTTCGTTCCCCGAAGCCCCGCAACGATAAAGCACAACGTTAGACGAACTTAATTTTACCCCGCACCATTCGATAACACAAAGCATTGCCCCTCTCCCCTGGGAGAGGGGGCGGGGTGAGGCCCAAAAAGCCCGCTTCTCAGCGGGCCTTACTTCTCTTGATTGTAAACACTAAAAATGAACTGCTTTATTTCTGTGCGAAACCTTCTTTCTTGTTGCCGAATTCTACATAGAACTGCTGCATCAGTTCAGCATCGCTTGCACGGAGGTGATCCGCCTGCAAAGAGGCCAGGATGATCTTCGGCGTAAACTCGTTCTTGAAACGGGTTACGATATCGGCATCTGCTTGCTGAGCAGCGGCATCGTTCCAGTTGAAACCGATCAGCTTTGGCTGCGCTTTCATGAAGTTCTCCACTGATTCAACATCAGCAACGTTGGCGTTGGCGAAATTGAACGCTACTTTAGGAGCGGCGGCTTCGTTGAAGTTGCGGATGATCTCCATTTCAGCTACAGCGCCCGACTTGCGGAGGAAGCTGAAATCGATGGAACCGAATTCCTTCAGGAAATTACCGTACACTTCCGCATCAATCGCTTGCAGGTTCTGCCTGAAGCTGATCTTTGTTTCAGCGTTTTTGCCTTTTACCGGCGTGGAGAGCATAATCTGCTCGCAGCACACGGTAGTGTCTTTTACAGATGGAGCAATACCTTTTTCGATGGTGGTATCGTCCTGTACAAATGACTGGTTGCCTATAAAGAAGGTTACCAGGGTGAGCATCATAAAGATGCGGTTAAGGATTGTTTTTGTGTTCATGGCTATTTTGTTTTCCGTTTTCATGTTATAAGTGTTGTGGTGTTCCGTATTTGATATAACAAAGATAGTGTTTAAAGCTGGTACTATGCAATACATAATACTATGTTTGGTTTTAAATCAGGATAAATGGTTGTTTTTTCATTTGATCCATATTACCTCATTCTCTGCTCTAATAGTTCTCTCTGTGTTCGCCTGATACGGCATTCAATCGTGGAGCCTTTCGGGTGCTTTCCCCGCGCCGGGAAAGTTGCTACTTGAAGTCTGATTCAACGATGCAAATGTACTGCGCGTTTTCAGAATCCGGAAATATTTTTTGGATAAACGGCAAAATTATAGGCTTAATGCCCTGTTTTATGTTTTCGTTAACGGACATTTTCCTGTGAAAGAAGGGTTTTGCAGGATGACTAATCGGCTGTTTTGAGGGCTGAACTGAGGATATTGATGTATGAACCGGCTATTTCAGCCTGTTTCCCAGGTATCCTGCGATTTCCATGAGCCAGGCGATCCCGATATGGATAAATAGTCCTCCTGCAATGGATTTGGTGCGCCAGGCAATGATGCCCAGCAATAAGCCGCCGAAAAAAGAACTGATGCATTCGCCCAAAGGCTTCCCAA
Source organism: uncultured Flavihumibacter sp. (assembly GCA_946481605.1). The sequence continues at coordinate 1,607 of CAMLPA010000261.1, forward strand.
AATGGATGGAACAATAGAAGGCGGCCATTGGTAGAATGGCCATTGGTCCGGCAAAATGTACCATACCTATCGCGAGCAGCCCCCTGAAAAAGAGTTCGATCCCGATAAAATCGGTGGCATAACTGAGTTCGTACAGGAAAATCATCCAAATACGGCGAAAGCCGCTTTCGGGTAAGGGAAGTTTACTGAACTTGGGATAGTATTCTATAAAAGAAGGAAGCATGGCGGCTACCGCGATCAGCGGCACCATAATGCCCAGCATGATGAGGTAGGCGTAAATATGTTTGTTTTCAGGGTAGGAGAGTCCCAGTACGGGACTGCCTGCTTTCAGGTAGCGCCATACCAGCCACATAGCGATGGTGAGGAGCAGTAACTTGAGTGGCGTATTTAATATCCTGGACCAGTATGCCGGGTTCTTCTCCTTAAATATGATTTCCAGGGATGAAAGGATACTGGTAGAACTTACTTTGAACGCGAACAGTGCCGCGATCACCAATACCAGTCCGGCAAGCGGCAGCAAAGGAACTTTCATGGTATGGCAGGCGATGCACAAAAGGAATGGTAAACCATAAGTAACACTATATAATATAGTATAACCTGCCCAGCGGGAGAAGCCCTGCCAGCGTGATAAGTGCGCATCTAACTGCCACCTGTAATTGATGAATACAATCAGTCCCGTGAATGCGGTTACCAGCGCCAGTAATAACTTGTCGGTATTTTTCCAGTAATCCTGGATATAGCCAAGAATGTCGTGCATGCTCCAATATAGGCAAAAAACCTGCCTAGCTGTTCACCGACTGGAAAGCGGATTTTATTTTTTCCGGAAGTTGGGACTCGATCATCTTCTCGGAGAGAAGGATCATGTTTTTGAAGGCGAGCGCATGCGAGATGCCGTGTCCGATGATCACGGGTTTGGAAACGCCCAGTACCGGGGTTCCGCCGTAGATTTCGAAATTGAATCGGTCGAAGTATGCGTCTTTCAGTTGACGGGCCTGCGCCAGATCGTAAAGTGATTCGGCCATTTTAAGGATCACGTTTCCAGTGAATCCTTCACACACCATCACATCGCTTTTGTCCTGGAAAATATCACGTCCTTCGATATTCCCGACAAAGTTGATGGAAGTCGTTTCTTTTAAGAGGGGATAAGCGGCTTGTGCGAGCAGGTTGCCCTTGCCTTCTTCTTCGCCAATGTTCACCAGTCCAACGCGGGGAGTTTCAATACCCAGCACATGTTTGGCATAGAGCGATCCCAGCACACCAAACTGTTGCAGGTTTTCCGGTTTACAATCTGCATTGATGCCCACATCAAGCAGCAGACCGGTTCCGCCGTTTTCTTTTGGAATGATGGTGGCGATGGTGGGGCGAAGCACACCTTCAATGGCTTTGATGGTGTACATGGTACCAACAAGCATTGCGCCGGTGTTTCCGGCGCTGATGAAAGCGTCTATCTTACCATTGGAAAGGAGGTAGAACCCGATGGCGATGGAGGACTGTTGCTTTTCCTTCAGCGCTTTGGTGGGGTGTTCGTTCATTTCTATAACCTGGGGAGCATGTACAATCTTGAACTGCGCCGCATCCAGGCCTTCTTCTGAGAGCATGGGCAGGAATTTATCCTGGTCGCCTATCAGAAACAGGTTTGCCGGAGTTGTCGATTCAGATAAGTACAGCTTAAGTGCCTTAACGGCTTCAAGTGGGGCGAAATCGCCGCCCATCATATCTATTCCGATGTTCATCTCCGGCAAACTACTAAAAGTATATGAACGAATTGTAAAAACTACTTACTTTTTAATGGGAGCGGTTTCAGAAACCAGCTGTCCTTTGTAGTACAGCTTCCCTTCGCTCACGTGTGCGCGGTGGCGAACGTGTGTTTCGCCCGTAGTGCTGTCTACACTCAGGGTAGCACCTTCCGCCTTGTAATGTGTTCTTCTTTTAGCACTACGCTGTTGTGAATGTCTGCGCTTCGGATTTGGCATAACACAATTTTTACAGGTTTTTAAATTTATCCAGATCTTTCCAGATCGGGTTCGTTGACTGATTGTTTCCGGCGTTCATCTTCTTCAGCATCTCAAGCACTTCTTTATTGCAGTGAGGTCCGCCGATCTCGTCTTCCCCGCACATTCTTTGTAAAGGAATGCTCAGGTTAACGAATTCATAGATCCAGTCAGAGAGGTGCAGGTGACTTTCCGTTTTTGATATATAATATACATCCGGATCGTCTCCATTCGCGTTCATCTCTTCAGGATTCTCCACGAGTTTTACAAGTACATTGAATTCATCCCACAATTCCATCGGAAGCTGGTTGCCACAACGGTCGCAATTTACTTCCACAGAACCGCCCACTTCAAACTTCAGCATCATGAAACCGGTGTTCTTTTCCAGTGTCAGTTTCACCAATGCGCGGCTGTTCCTGAATTCCTGTTCCTTATATTGCTCAAAGAACTTATCTGTTACTTCGTACTGAAACTCATGAAATCCGGGCTTCAATCCTACAAAAGCGATCTCAAATTCCCTTCGGCTGTTCATTGAGTAGCATTTTAAAGAGTTTGCAAAGGTAGATAAATTTATTGAATTTCAGCGGGAAGATTTTATTTTTTTAGGCTGAAATGGCTGTTTCTTCCATCTGAAGCTTATTTGTGGTAAACGACCAGTTCGCATTTGTTCCTGGTACTGCGTTCCACGGAAGGTGTTTTATCCTGCGCTTCGGCCTCCATCAGTTTAAGTAGCTGATCCACAGCTTTTTCACCCAGGCCATAAGGGTGTTCCTCTACGGAGGCCACGAGTGGGTAATTCATGTACCGGAAAGAAGGGGAGTTGCCGAAGCCGACAAATTCCACGGAAGGATGGCCCAGCGCAAGTGCATCGAGCGCCACATGGTCCTTGAATGCAAGTACCGCGGTAGGCGGCTCCGCCACACGCATCATCTTCCCGAAAGCGTTTTCCGTTCCGGAACGGCTCAGGTCCGATGACTGAATCCAGCCCGTTTGTAGTTTAATACCCGCCTCGGCCAGTGCCGCCTTAAATCCTTCACAACGTTCCACACTGGTCACCAGGTTGTCCGGCCCCATAAGGTGTCCGAGCTTGGTATGACCGCGGGCAATCAGGAAACGTGTCGCATCCTTCGCAGCCTCGAATACATTGTTGGAAACGGAGTAGATGGCATCGGTATCGGGTACCCGTACAAAATATACAACGGGGATGCCTACCTGCTCCAACTGCCGTATATGGTCAAAATCACGGGTTTGTTTGGTAACGGTGATGATCACCCCATCCACGCGCTGCAGTAACATCGTTTTTACCAGGTCGCGTTCCCGGTCGGGGTCCTCGTGCGACTGGCAGAGCAGGGTAATGTAATTGTTTTGTCTTGCAACGGCTTCCATGCCGCTTACGGCTTCCACATAAAACTGATCGCGCAGCGAAGGCATGATCACGCCCAGTTGAAACGATTTTTTTTGTTGAAAGAAACGTGCTGCCTGGTTCGGAATATAATTCAGTTCCTTCGCCTTTGCCTTTACTCTTTCTTTGGTAATGGCGCCGATGGCCGGATGGTCGTTCAGGGCCTTGGACACAGTTGAAACCGACATTTTCAACAGCTTAGCGATCTCAACTATGGTAACGGCTTTTTTCATTTTTCTGGTGTGGGGGGTGAAATTAAGCATTTTCAGATTTCTTCAATCGTTGGAATAGCAGAACACTGCTTCCGGCCGGTAATTCCGTGCGTTGTATAACTTACCTTGTGCTGGAAAT
>CAMLPA010000262.1 GCA_946481605.1 uncultured Flavihumibacter sp.
GCTTCACTGATGGCGGGATGGTTGTTCAGCGCCCGCGAAACGGTAGCTGCGGTAGTATTCAGCGCTTTTGCTATGTCGTGGATCGTAGTTCTGGGTTTCAACAGTGCAATCGTTTACATAAAAGTAGGGGAATATTGTAATTCCCCAAACTTTTTTGCCACTTTTTTATCGGAGCGCTTCGAAGGAGTACTTCGCCTGGCTCCAGAATTCATCGAGCAGGATCATATTTTCTTTGAAGAAACGGATCAGTTCGGGCCAGTGTTCCTTATTGAAGATGGAATAACCTTCCACTTCCTTATAAATCCTGGTGATCTTCTTTCCGTTTTCATCTGTAAAATCTGTTTCCCATATCCACCCTTCTCCGGCGGAAGCAAGAAAGATATTTTTTAGCTGCGTCAACTGTTCAAAATAAAGGGCGCGCATTCCTTCATCCGGATGTTGCAGTTCCAACCCAATGTATGCTTTCTTTCCCGATTGGTCCTTCCGGATAAAAATAAATTTCTCTCCCGTTTTATAATTTACCCAGTTCACGGGTTCATCTGAAAAAGACGGGACAGGACTCATGTACCGCCCGAAGGTGGTCCAGAATTCCTGCCTTATCCGTGCTGCTTCCTGCCGTTTGTACATACGGCAAATATACCGGTTAATTGATGCGGCTCACCCTTCCGGAGCCTGAAATACGGGTATCCACGATGGGGGTGCCCCTGTATTGCACGCTACCGCTGCCACTGATGGTGGCGTCCAGTTTATTTTCGGCCCACACCCTCATGTTCCCGGAACCGCTGGTGGTGGTATGCACATCTTTTACGGGCACATCCTCCATAAACAGAGATCCGCTTCCGCTGATGCGCAGGTCGCTAACATTAGCGCTGCCGTCCTTCACCCTGATGTTGCCGCTCCCGCTGATGGTGGCATCTATGCTATTATACACGGCTTCATCCACTTCCAGGTTACCAGAGCCGCTGATGCGCAGCCGGAGTGAACTGCCTTCAAACGAACCATAGGCGCGGGCATTGCCGGAACCGCTTACAGACAAAGCCTCTAACTCAGGCAGGGTAACCTTAACGGTGATCTCTTCGTGAGACTTTATCCGGACATCATTCTCGAATTTAAACACCAATTCAGAACCATTCTGCTGGGTGCGGATTTTATCCAGGACATTACGCTGCGCGGATAGTTCGATTTTAAATGCGGTTCCCTGCTGCACTTCCAGTCTGCCGGGCAACGAAAGACTTACTTCATCGAAATTCGTATTGCTCCGTGTTTCTGTAACCACGGGTCCTTCCCCCACCACTTTTTCACAGGAAGAAAGGGTGAACAAAAGGGATACCGCAAGGACTAAGTTGTTGATGTGTTTTTTCATGACTTTTATTTTTATGATTTGAATGAATGTGTTTTGAGACGTCTCACCCCCGGCCCCTCTCCCAAGGGAGAGGGGTGGTTGTTCGCGGTTAGAATTCGACTTTGTAGTTGAGAACCGGGATTACCCCTGTTTGATAAGCTGTTTTAAGCGAAGCCGTCTGGCGGTCGTACACCTGCATGAATACGTTTTGCCTGTTGGTGGCGTTCTGAAGATCGAGCGATAAAGTAGCCGCGCACTTTTTATAATTCCATTGCAAACTGGCGCGGATATCAATTCTGAAATACGCCGGATTCTGGATGGAATAAGCCTGATCTTCATGATACACCGCATAATCATTGGCAATAGATTGCTCCAGGTTGATGGGCGTGTTCCAGTATCCGCCGTTCTGCAACACTCTGGTATTCAGTCCCCACACTTTTTTATTATTGGCCCGCACCCATTCTTTCCCAGCCACAAGGGAGAAAGCCTGCTTTCCATTGAACCTGGTATTGTGCTCCACGCCATTCTTTGCCTTGTATTTTGATTGGTAGAAGGAAGTGGAAAGCATACCGTAAAAGCCGTTCGTGAGGTGTTTTTCCAGTGAGAGTTCCAGCCCGTAGTTCGCCCCTTTCCCTTCGTTCACCAATGGTTCGGCGATATAATCACCCCGCACATTGAGCATAGAGAAACTGCTGGTATCGTAGGTGCTTACCGACACATCGAACAGGTGCTGGTAATACAGTTCGGCCCTGGTTTTCCAATTGTTGCCCAACTGCCGTTGCCAGGAAAGCACCAGGTGATGCGCTTTGGAAAGATCAAGATTCCGGTTAACATTTCTCAGTACGCCACCCGCATCATTTTGCTTCACATAATATACACCCAGGGGTTGCACCTGGCTGTGTAAGCCATACCCGATGCTGACCGTATTTTTAGCATCAGCCTGAAACTGGATGGCGGCACGCGGTTCGGCAATCCAGGTATCGTTCAGGAAGAGGTGCATGTAGTGAAGTCCCGACAGCAACGTGAGTTTGTTGGTGGGACGGAATTGCCATTGGGCATGTGCCTGCAACAACATAGTATTCCCTTCTTCCAAAATCACCTGTTCCAATGGCGCTCCGGGATTGTCGCGGGTTTGCTGATCGAAGGAATAGCCCAGTCGTTGAATACGAACCCCTCCTTTGAAAAGATGCTGTGGTGATACGCGGTGCTGAATAAGTGACGCCAGGGCGAGCTTTGTATTTACGTAAGCATCTTTGTGGTAAAGTGAATTCGATTTATCGTCTTCCACATATTGCAGTTCAGAGCCATTATCTGTGGCGGAATACGACAAAGTTGTTTCGAGCCTTGTCTTCTTCCCAAGCAACAGTTCATGTTTTAGTCCACCCATGCCCGTATTCGCAATATAGTCGGAATGGTATCTTTTCCATTCATCTTCCCATTTAGCGGGATCATCTTCCGCTTTGATTTTGCTTCTGCTCAACCCACCAAAACCGAAGAAACTGAACGAACCCCATTTGGCGGTGGGCAGGTGCACATGGAAAGAAAGGTCCTGAAAATCAGTAGTGCCTGGTCCTACCGCCACACCGAGCTTATCCAGTAACTGGAGGGAGGAAAGGCGGTAATTCACGAGGTAAGATCCTTTGTAGAAGGGAAACAACGGACCTTCCGCACCAAGGTTTAACCCCAGCACACCTAACTGTGCTGCGTACTCGCTTTTTTTATTGTTCCCTTTCCTGAGGTGCAGGTCAAAAACACCGCTCAGTCCGTTTCCATATTCAGCGGCGAAAGCGCCGGTGATGAAGTCCGAGTTAGCGAGCAGTTGTGTGCTCAGGATAGATATACCGCCACCGCTGCTTCCTGCTGAACTGAAGTGATTGGGATTGGGAATATCCACCCCTTCCATGCGCCAGATGAGTCCGGAAGGGGAATTGCCACGGATCACAATATCGTTACCGCCATCTTCCGCAGAAACCACACCGGCATACGCCGTAGCCATGCGCAGGGGATCATTTACGGCTGCAGCATAACGCTGCGTTTCTTCCACCGTGAACGCTCTTGCACTCACCACACTCATATCGTTAATGGGGCGGTTCTTTTTTGATTTCGCCGTTACCACCACCTGGGCCTCTTCTTCCAGCGAAGGTTCCAACCCAAGATTTAATACAAGCTCCTTTCCGGCGTTCAGGGAAAGATTGTCGAATGTTCTTCCTGAATAACCGGTGTAGGATACCGTAATATAATGTATACCCAAGGACACCTGTTCGAAGCTGAAGTTTCCGTCGGTTCCGGTAATTGCTTTTTGTTTTCCGCCATCCAGTAATACTGTGGCACCTTCCAAAGGTGATTTCAACTGGGCATCACTTACGTTTCCCCTTATACGCTGGTGTTGTTGTGCCTGAACATTGTGTTTGAACAACAGGAGGATAAGGGTGATAAGTATCGCGCTGATTTTATTGAGCGTCATAAAAAAGGTCTTTGGATAGATACAACCTTTTGTTGTGGTACCCCTATTCGGGAGAATAGTTTTTTTAGTTAAAGGTTTGTAAATGCAGAAACAGGATTTTTTTCCGTTGATTTTTTCTGAAAAGAATACAGGAGGAAACTGTCGGACATTTTTTTGGAAGTGTAAGTGCAGGAATGGCTGATATTTCCTTGCGGGATGTGAAGGCCAGCGTGCAGATATGGAAGCTTTCGGACGAAGAAGTTTTTTCGCGGAGGAAGGGAAAATTTCTCGCGGAGGCGCAGAGGCGCAATGTGGGGGCTGTTGTTATTTCGAGAGGCAGACAAGTAGAGGATAATGTTTTTGGTTCGGATTGGTTGATGGACTTATTGGTTGGTAAATGGGCTTATTGGTTAATTGGACAAAATGATTAAGTGCTGAAAGCTCTAAGAGGAGGAGCTATTCAGATAACGTGTTTTAACGGCGGGGAGCCGGTTCAAAACACGGTTCGGCGTAGGGGAAAATGATATCGGTGGCACCGGTTTCGGCAACCACCGAACCTGCTTTATACGCCGCAACCTATGCCAGGCATAGGTTGCGCTATGAATTAGATAAATTTGAAACTTGAAATGTTTTTTAACCGAGTTGGAGCATGTTTTAAAACGGTACCCGGTGGCACCGCTTAGAACAGGTGCACGCCTACGTTCCAGCCGATCCAGCCGTTTACATCATTGGAAATAATGTATTTGTTGTTGAAATGCTGGTATTCGAGTAAGCGATAACCTTTCCCGGGGGTGGTTTGCTTGGTGTAGTACCCAGAGGCGGAGGCACCTCCAAATACAGAGAACCACTTTGTGATGCGGAAATGCACATCAGCATGGAACTTATTCAGCGAATTGAAGTAGTCCCAGGAACCCTGATAGATGTATTCCGAAGTAATGGACGGATTGAAAGAGAGCCATTTGGCGATACGGAGTTCACTGCCCAAACCATATCCGAACGAAAAGAAACGATCGTTCAGTTTCGGATCACCACCAACGGTGAGTATGTTGTAAAAGCGGGGATGCCCGGTTTTGATGGAGATGCTCAGCGGCTGAACTTCGTTGGTGGCGATGCTTAGTTTGTGGTACCCTTTGAACACGATGTTCAGCAAACCGAAATTCACCGCGTTGGAACTGTCGGATATATTGATCAGTCCTATCTGAGTGCCGTAAACTTTTTTGGCGTAGTTGATGACACCTGACACCTGGGTTCCCCGGATTGTTTTCGTGGAGATGTTCATTACCCCCGCGGCCTGAACGCCTTTCACGCCTTTTCCCGCAACATTGATCACGCCGGAGAACTGAACGCCATCGATGCCTTTGCCGGCAATATTAAATACGCCCGCAGCCTGTGCGCCTTTCATATTTCCTGCTGTTAAGTTGATGACGCCACCCACCTGGAAACCTTTTGCATCCCTGCCAACAAAGTTGCCCACGCCGCCCACCTGCATGCCACTCATGGCGCGCCCAACATGGTTCCATACGCCGCCTACCTG